>CAMPJV010000007.1 GCA_946886975.1 uncultured Taibaiella sp.
GCTTGTAATAGGAGTAGACGAGGAATCTGATTATTTAGTTAGTGCCGACATGTAGGTTTCTCAGGTACGGTGTAAATTCGTCGAAGCTTAATCCTCAGCACCCCAGTTTTCACGGGCGCGGACCTTTAGGGATACATTACAAATAACAGCAACGTACCTGCAATATCATTGGAGTTGCAGCGGAGTTCCAGTGGAGTATCACCAGAGTAACATACTTGTATATAAGAGGTAACTACTGTAGGTAGTACTTCCCTTCGTTCAGGCTGCCCGGCATCATCCTTTCGGCAAAACAAGGCAAAGCCGCAGACTTTGCTGCGGCTTCACCGGCGTGTGTGTGACGCCTGTTCGCTAAATGAGTAAAGTCAGTTTACAGATATCCTATGACCATTGCTCTTCTTTGCCTGCTCTGACTTGGGAAGACTTAAACTCAAAACGCCATCGTCATACTTTGCCTCAATTTTCTCTTTGTTTACTTCTTCAGGAATCGTGAAACTCCTGGAGAAGGATGAGAAGTTATACTCCTTTCTTGTGTACCTTTTATCCTGCTCTTCTTTTTCTTCTTCTTTTGATGCACTGATGCTTAGCATGTTCCCCTCGATGTCGATGGAGAAGTCTTCCTTGTTCATTCCCGGCGCTGCCAGCTCTACTTTGTAGTTGTCCTTTTCCTCAGTGATGTTCACTGCAGGAACCGTCAGTGTTCTCCCAGGTATATCGCCTTCAAACCATGGCTTGAAGAAATCATCAAAGACCGTAGGAAACATTTCTCTGACTTTTGATAATGATCTTGTTGACATAAAAACTGGTTTTAGAGTTAACGATTTTGTTTGATCCTGTGAAGCTATTGCCTGGCTCGTGTCCTTCCAATGATATTTGGCAGACGTCAGCATGATCTTGATCAGTGGCTGAGCTTTGCCTTCTCCGTCAGAAAGGAGGTCACGCATTCGTTCCAAGTGTTTCTGATAAAAGCATGACAGTACCCAAAAGGCGATGATATCGTCGCTCATCGTTTTTTCAGGCTTTAAATAGTTGAGCCCTCTATTTTCATCTTACTTTGCTCCACGATGTGTGTTACGGTCGGAATATTTGCTGGCGCCTCATTCCGGATATGTTCAGGCACCCGACCCGGTGACTGGTATCAGAGCTCGTCCTGACTTTGATCATTTTCCCCCTTATCGCCTGAGCATAGCTTTAGTGTATTGAATCATTGTGAGGTTGGGCATAAGATCAACCTGAAAGCAGGACCACTTATCATTAATCAGCTTTATAAAAAAAAGTCACGTCATGAATATCGAGTTTCATTACCCAGCAGGAACCATACCGGAAGGTTTAGTCGAAAAGATAGAACGCCAGATTGCTGTTTTCCACCAGGAGCACCCGGAGATATCCAGGGTTGAGGTCCATTTTATGAATCAACCTACAGTCCTAAACAGTGAGTACGGTTGCAGGATAGACCTGACCATTTTCGGCAATTCGCTTATGGTGAGGCGCTTTGGTGGAAGTTTTGCTATCGCAGCTGACGAAGTTCTAAATGATGTGAATGAGCGGCTGAAGGAAAGGAAAGAGAGTCAAAAGGACTTGCCTGATCCGCTTTACTCATCCGTGGAGGTATAGAGGTGGCATCAATCGGGTAGTGATCAAAATTGTCTGGAGTTACCGGGCGCTTGGTTCCGTTACAGCGGTTCTTCAGATGGGTTGGGCTCCTGTTCCTTACCAGTAGCCAGTTGTCCATTTCTTCTCAGCAGTTTCTCGCATAGTATTTGGGCTTCGCTCAGGATTTTTGCGGCCTTGGCACCAGTGACGTCAATTTGTTTCAGTAACTCCGGTCTATCAACAATATCCCGGCACAGAACGATCCCCGCATCCAGCAGTACTTGCTTTTCAGATCTGGAAATGGTAGTCATCGAAGTCAGCGGATAAAGACCGAGACGTTCTATCAATTCATTAAGGCTGCCCTTGCGCGGATAGTCCCATCCGAGGAGGTTTAGACCGATACACGTGCCATACAGGATTGCGTCACTCGTAAATTTTGTATTTGTGACTACCCATCCCTGGTGCAGCTTAATGTCGTGGCCTGGCAATTTTATCCAACGAGCCTCAACATCCTTAAACCTGGAATTAATATACAGGGGGATCTTGACGTCACATACAGTACCCCGGTGGTTGTGGTATTTGCACTCCACCATATAATGATGGTTGTCCTTTTCTGCAATGACATCTACCTCGTGCTTTACGCAATGGCCTTGCACAATTATTCCCGTTTGTGTCTTAAAGCCCTGTTCCTGCAGGATTGCAGCAACATATCTTTCAAACGGAAACCCCGACGGGCCAAGTTCCATAATAGCAAGTTTCAGCTTGTAGCGACTGGCGACCGGCTTGGCACCTTTACGCAATAGCATAAAGGCTGCCTTGTATATTTGCGTCGTAGTTATCCCGCTGTAAAGCGAGTCTTTGATTTGTGAGACAATTTTGTGAACATCGTGCTCCCCTGCACCCGCGCGCAAGAGCGACCTTCTCAGTTTCTTTTCGTCAAACCACTCTTCTTGCCCAGAAGCTTTTCTAACCAATATTTTCTTATTGCCTGACATGTTTGCTGGTTGCTATAAATATATATAGTACTAGCGGATAATATTCACAAGATCCATTGATTTGGATGTGCAAGACTATTTGCGTCGGACGTTATCCTCCCGGACTAAGAGACGCATTTGTTATGGTTCGGTCAGTTTAGCCGTAACATCAGTTCCTCCACGATCTGAGCTTCTGCAGTTTTGATATGATCATTAACTTCCGAGGCGATAAGCCACGATTGCTCATGATTTTTCAAAATAAAGCTGACTCCGGGAATGTTCAAAGCGACTACTTTATAGCATTCGGGATCCTCCGGAATATAATGAAGCACGAGCACTTCTCTGTCGATTACGATCGTGTGGACAAAACCTGATTTCATGATGATGTGTGTTTGGTCGGACAATGCCGTTATGCAATATTGTGAAAAAATATAATAATCACAATTCTCCGAGCCTTATATGTGACAGCGAGTGATCAGCTTCATGACCGCCCGCGCTGCAAACGATAATGGAATCCAAAGCCCTGGCTAGATTGCCTGCGGATAGATTATATTTGAAGTGGTACTTGATGAGATATCTTTCTTTTTTCTGTATGATGGTTGTAGTGCTCCTTTCTGGCTGCAGGGATAATTCGGCAGATAGCGAGAGCAGCAGCCGTCACGAAAGGACCGACCCGGTTTGGGAGTATGAATACGACCCGACGGCGAATGACTTCCGAATCGTAAAGCTGCGGGAGTTAAGTCATGATACACTAACGGTTCCTTTGATCGAAGCAATTGTAAATACAGCCTGGCCCAAAGTTCAGGTAAAGTACCTTAAGGCAAGCAAGGATACCGTTTTTCTCACCATAGAACGAAGCGAGTTGTTGACGCAGCAAATGGGGTCAGAAGGCGCGCAACAGTTCCTGATCTCTGCAACTTTCACCTTTACAGAGCTAAAGGGAGTGAACTACGTCTCCTATACCTTTCCTGCCGGCGATCATGCAGAGGCTGGTGTTTATTCCAGGAGGTCCTGGACTTTCCCTCGCGCGGCACAGCCGGCTCCCTTGAACTGACTCAGAAATATTGACCTTCACTTGAGGTTGGACTACTTAATGTAGGCTGCTGCATCGGTGGCAACTGCAGTTCGGGATCATTCAGTGCGCCCGGGCAGTTATATCACGTCCCGTGAAGAAACTTAGGAGGAATTGTGACAAAAGTCACATCCGCCTTGATACGAACGAATTAACTTTGAATAACTCACCTGAATTTGATTTCTCTCAGAGATATTCTTCTTCGGAAGACAAGTTGATAGGGTTTATAGGGGCTGGCTCATTCTTGAGCCGGCTTTTTTTGCAACTGGGATCGTTTAGACAGATGCTTTGCTCTGTAAGATGTGGCCAGAAAAAGGATATAGCGGGAAATGACGGCAATCAGGCAAAGTTTTGATGGCTGTCATAGATTCTCCGGGCCGGTGACGATAAATTTGAAAGTAAACAGCCAACTATGCCGTACAATATCCTCGTACCCACAGATTCTTCGGAGACTGCAGGAAAAGCATTTGGTTATGCTTTGAACATCGCTTCCCGGAGCAAGGCGACCATCTATCTTTATCATGTCTATAGCCCGGTAGAAAGCCCGTTCATAGAGACAGTTGAGATACGAAGGGATTATAACATGACTAATGAGGAATTGCTAATGGCAGAGCTTCATAGGCTTAGGGCCACATGGAAGGCAGCATATCCGGACGTGAACATTGTTACAGTCCTTGGCAGATCTCCTTTGGTGAACTCCATGATGCAATTTGTAAAAGATAAGGAGATCGACCTGATCGTAATGGGCACACAGGGGGCTACGGGAATTAGGAAGGTAGTTGTTGGCAGTATAGCGGGGCGGATCCTGGACAGAACATCTGTGCCGTTGTTGCTGGTGCCGGAGCGCTTTGAATGGCGGCAGCCGGAGAAGCTGGTCCTTGCAACGAATTATAATGAAGAAGACATTATAGCCATGAAATTATCGGGTTGGCTAGCGTCTTTATTTGATGCTTCTATTGAAGTTGTTCATTTGCCAGATGTTAATGGCGATAGTCAGGAGACAGAGAAATCGTTCAGGCGATATGTTGACGAACTTACTGTGCATGCACCGGGCGTCAGCCTCAAATCGACCATATTATCGACGTACTCGGTGTTTGACACACTAGAAACCCTTCATGAGCAGATACCATATGACGTACTTGTGATGGTAAAGCACAAGAAGAAATTTCTCAACCGCCTCTTTATGGAGAGTTGTACCAAACATATGGCATACCTCACCTGGCATCCACTTCTGGTAATCCCTGCCAATGAGGTTGTCGATGCTACAGCGCAGTAATGATTGATATTGGTGCATTTATCGCCGCGGGCGTAGTGATTTTTTTCGCGGGTAGAAAGCTCTCCTACTATGGCAACAGAATAGCCGATCTTACCGGAATGGGAAAGGCCTGGCTTGGGCTTATTCTCATGGCAGCAATAACCTCGCTTCCAGAACTTATGGTGGGGATCAGTTCGTCAGCGATTTTGGAATCCGCTGACCTTGCAGTCGGCGACGTTTTAGGAAGTTGTGCTTTTAATCTCGGTGTTCTCGCCCTGATGGATGCCTTAGTTCCGAAACATAAGTCAATTTTTGGTATGGTTTCCCAAAGCCACATCATGGCTGCCGGGATGAGCATTATACTTCTCAGTATTACGGGAGTGGCCCTATACCTACCCGATGAAATAGTGGTCGTAAAGGGGCTTGGCCTTACAAGTGCTGTTTTTATTATCATTTATTTCCTCTCCGTCTGGATATTGTACAGATTTGACAATAAGAACAAACAGCGGGCAGTTCCGTCGCCAGAGGCCGATATGCCACCAGCACATCCCAACCTCAAGGTCACTTTATTGCGATTTACCCTTTATGCATTAATTATTGTGATCGCCGCTACCTCCTTACCGTATTTTGCCGACAAGATCAGTGAAGACATCGGCTTAAGCCAGTCTTTTGCGGGGACCTTACTCCTGGCGGTTTCTACGTCGTTACCGGAGATCGCTGTGTCCATCGCGGCAGTGCGGCTTGGCGCTGTTGATATGGCCGTAGGAAACCTGCTCGGGAGTAACCTGTTTAATATTCTTATACTCGCCGTGGATGATATATTCTACGTGAACGGCCATCTGTTAAAGGATGCTTCCGACGTAAACCTGATTTCCTGCTTTTCCACAATCGTCATGTCAGCCATAGCCATAACTGGTCTTGGCTATCGCCTTAAGACTAAGCGGTTCTGGCTTGCCTGGGATGCAGTTTTAATATTTGCTGTATACCTATTTAATCTTTTTGTGGTTTACAGGTTATCGGGTACCTATTGAGCCCTCCCGCAGAGGGGCTATTTCAAAAGGAGCGAAAGAATGCCAGGATACCTAATATCGAATCGTCGTAATAACTACGGTCACCATCCGTCGTGACGGCTGTCATTTGACCAAATCTTAGTCTGTGCTTCCTTTATGTCATCAATCTGGATATCATGTCCGTTGATAGAGGAAGCAGCGTGCATGGGAACCTTGGTGTGCTGACCGTATAAGCTTCTGGAGTTTCTAAAACTGTAGAAGTAGTGTTTGACCAACTAAATAGAATCGTTATGACTAAGAACATGGGTAAAACAGATGTAAGAATGCGGATTGCCGCTACTGCAATCATTGTATTGCTTTATGCGTTCAATGTTATTTCAGGGGTAGCGGCCATCGTACTCTTAAGTCTTGCTGCCGTATTTCTGATCACCAGCATGTTTAGCTTCTGTCCATTATATGCGATTTTCGGCATTAGCACATGCAAAACGAGGAAGCCGCTTTCGTAACTATTTCAGCTATGACAACATTCAAAGAGATAATAAGCGGCAGTAAACCTGTTCTTGTAGACTTTTTTGCAGAGTGGTGCGGACCCTGTCAAATGATGAAACCGATCCTTGAGGAATTGAAGGGGAAGATGGGTGAGGAAGTTGTTATTCTTAAGCTTGATATTGATAAGAACCCACATGTGGCATCCCACTACCAGATACAGGGGGTACCCACTTTGATTCTCTTCCGGAATGGTCACATCGTTTGGAGGCAAAGCGGTGTGCTTCACGCATCTCAGTTGGCCCAAGTCGTCAGGCAATATGCATGAATTTCGGTTACGTCGTGATGATGAGCACATTTATTGCGCTGGCACAGGGTGGCGGCGGCTCTAAAGAAGATGATGCAGATGCAACCGTCAACGTGACCAAAAAAACAACTATCACTAACAATGGAAACTAGAATACAGAGCCCTGGGTCTGATCGTACCCGCCCTTGGGTTTATCCTTTTTTACTCGTCGCCTTGGTTCGTGGTCACAGCTCGAAAGGGTAGTCCGGAGTAGCGCACAGATCAAAAACGCCGACAATACCCCTGGACGCATCGCTGCGTTTCTAAGCATTGCTCAGTGAGAGCGTTTCTAAACTGGGCAGCGTTTCCTGTGCTCGCTGTTCCATTGACCTCGCTGTTAGCTTGTCCCATCAACGCCTACAATAAGTCTCTTCCTCGGTACTTCCGACCCGGAATCTATTTTGAAACTGCTTCAAATATGGCCTCGCTGTCCTTCTGAGACAGATTGTCGAAATCACCACGCAATAATTTCAAGGAGTATTTCTCCTTGTGAATTTCCTGTTTCGTTCTATATCCCAGGCTTCGGAATATTGGCAATGGAGGGCACCATCCTTGAATGGCGTGCTGAAGGAAAAATAGCAGGACCAACGTAGGAAATGCCAACCAATATGGATGCACAAATGCACCCAGCGCCAGGCCGATCAAAGCGACAATAGGCATGTTTACTTCCAAGACTCGTTCTGTGTCCCATTCATGATCCAACTCCTTTATACGCCTGGTAATGGCATCGCTACCACTTGAACGATGGTAGGCAATACTTTCCTTTATCTTCTGGTCAATTTTCCGGTTGCGTTCGTCGGAAGTGTTTTTACGTACACGCTCTTGCATAGTTTACCATCTTTAAGCTGTTTGAATATGTTTACGATCAGACTTTACAAGAGCGAAACCGGCAATTATCAATATTACAGATATACCTAGAAAGATATAGTTGGCAGGTCCATGATGGGCCGCCAGTTCAAAAACGTTGTGTAATTTCAGAATGTGATGATCGATCATACCTTCTATGACATTGAAGAGGCCCCAGCCAAGGAGGAGCCCACCACTAAGCAGCCTGCCGGAATGGTCAATGTCTTTTCGCCGGAGTAGTTTCCACATTAGTATAACACCGATTAAGGCGACTACTAAACAGAAGGAGTGAAATATACCGTCCCAAAACATATTGACGCTTTTACCAACAATGTCAGTGGTAGGAATTCTAAAGGATAGCATTTCGTGCCATTGAAGAATCTGGTGAAGGATAATTCCATCAAGAAATCCACCTAGACCTATACCCAGTACCATGGATGCAGTGGTAAGGGGCACCGGCGTAAGGAGATCTGCATTTTTCTCAAGGCGCGATTGGTGCTTCCTGGCTGTAACTGCGCTTAGAATAGCGACAGCTACTGTCAGGACAATAAATGCGGAAAGCATGGTAAGGAGATTGGGGAAAAAGGTGCTATTGTATATGCCGTCCCGTACTTGTTTGTTACAGGTGATACATGCAAGCGCCTGACAAGGAGTGGAAGACAAGATAGCGAGCGCGACAGTAGTTTTCATAATCTGGTATTTGCGAGCCAACTTTAGAATGCTGCCATAACATCATGCCAGTTCGTAAACCACATTTGTAGGAGTGTGTCATTAGCGACTAGTGCCTGAAATCAGTTTCACTAATTCATACTTTTCAGATGGGATAAACGAAGCTGCGTCATCAATAAACCCATTATACTTTAGCTGCTTTCGCACCCGGTCTTTCTCAATCTTATCCGGCGCAGCTTGTGAAATGTCGAGCAAGACCAGAACCAGAAAATCGGCGACGAGCTGCGAATTTCCTGACAATAGGATTCTGTGGGGCTATGCCACATTCTCTTCTCTATCTTTTTATGGTATAGAATTGCTTGAACATGGCAATATCTTACTCCAGGTATTTATTCCCTTGGTATCTTTATGCTTGTTTATTCGCAGTTTTCATTGCCATTTGGTTACAAAAATATTACAACAATGAGCATAAATCCCTGGCACGCCGTTGAAATTGGCAAGTATATGCCTGATGTAGTTCAGGCAATTATCGAAATCCCTAAGAATAGCCGTGCAAAGTACGAGCTGGATAAAGAAACTGGGATGCTGCGGCTTGACAGAGTGCTCTATTCATCAGTGTTTTATCCTGCGAACTACGGCTTTATTCCCCGGACGCTCGGCGAGGATAACGACCCGCTGGACATCCTGGTACTTTCGCAGATCGAAATTCAGCCTTTATGCATTGTGAACGCAAGGGTAATTGGTGTAATGCGAATGATAGATAATCAGGAGGCAGATGATAAAATTATTGCAGTGGCGGAAGATGATGTTAGTGTGAACCATATAAAGGATATAGATGGATTGCCGCCTAACTTCAATTCAGAATTGAAGCATTTCTTTGAGGAGTATAAAAAACTTGAGAACAAGGTTGTGCTTGTTGAGAATTTCCAGGACAGCAGGATAGCTAAGGCAATTATCAAAGTTGCAATTGATGATTACAATAAGAAATTCGGACAATCCTGATTTGTTTGCTTCTCAACAGTTCAGGTAAATTATCGAAAGATCCAGCGACATGCTCTTTCAATGCTTTCAGGCTGATCCAATCGCCTGTATCACGCTTTTCAATAAAGGTCTTTTACTGAAAGCTTCACTTTCAAAGCGCCAAAGACATTCTGGTAAAAAGAAGTTCTCCATCTTCATAAACAATAGCGGTTAGATTAGTAATACGATTTCGAGCTTCCATTTAAAGCTCAGGCAGCTCTGTAAAGCAGTTTGGCTTAGTCCAATGCTCTCGGAGTCCGCATGAGCTCGATATCGTTGGTTACGAATCGCTTATTCGAGATTGTCAGCCTTATAGACAAAATTTTATAAAACACAGCAAACATTGTGTAATATACAAGCGGGTGGTTCGCACGACCTTTGTATTTAAATTTAAACTGACAAAAATGCAAACACACAATTCAAGACGAACATTAATTGCGGAGGATGTATAGCAAAGCTTGCACCCTTTTTGAATGAGAAAAAGCACGTTATAGGAAGTTGGAAAGTAGATACTTCTACACCCGACCGAGTCCTGACAGTAGAAACTGAAGCGGCTGCTGAAGAAGTGGAAGCCGTAGTTGCAAGCGCGGGATTCAAGGCTGAGGAAATTTAATGGCAACCAGCGCGGCTAAGTGGCTAATCAAAATATTGAGTTCACTATTCAAAAAGAATTGTTGCAAGTAAAAAGAGGTTGTTGCCCAACTATAGAGCAACTACCGCACATAAAAGCCCATTAATACCACTTTATGGCGATCAGAAATATTCTTTATGTCATTGTGTTTTTCCTGATGTGTGCTGAAGCAGCAACCGCTCAGTTTGTGTCGGAAAATGAGGTGGTATCGAGGGCGCTCGCCAACAGTAAAAATATCAAGGCAGATTCTTTAAACATTTTGCAACAACGGACGCTTGTGAAAAGCTCAGTTAATCTGCCGAATCCGGAGTTTTTCTGGGAAAGCCCAACAGGCACTTTCTACACAGGAAGTATTACTCAATCAATTGAGTTTCCCACAGTGTACACAAAACAGCGGGCCGTGCAGCGGGCTCGTGTGCGACTTGCGCAAAGCGAAAAAGCCGTAACTGAAGCGGAAGTAAGATTGCAGGCGAAATCACTGTATATGCAGTTGCAACTGGAGAATGAGAGAAAACTACAATTGCGGGAGCAGGATAGCCTTTATGATAAGATACAAGCAGCGGCAGTGCGGCAGTTTAAGGCCGGCCAGATAGACTACCTGCAACAGTTATTTGCAGAAACTCAATTCATGGAGATTCATAGCCAGCTTTTATCATCAGATGCGAAGATGGGAGCATTAAAACGCCAGCTTCAATACATTGCTGCCTTACCAGCAGACTTTGTAGTCTCAGCGTATAGCAGGATGGAGCCTGAGGATCTACTCAACTATACGCTGTCCGCCAGCAATGCGCGGCTGGGCGTGTTCGAGCAAAATGAATATATAAGCCAACACAACATAGGCCTGCAACGTAGCAAAGCACTCCCGGGCCTTGCCTTCGGTTATTTTAACCAGGGAGAACGAGAAACTCCCTCTCAATACCGATTCAGGTTAGGCCTCACACTACCGCTATGGTTCTGGCAGTATAGCGGAAACATACAAGCCGCTAAAGTGGAAAGAGATGTCAATAGACAGCGAACTGAAGGCTTTAAACAACAAGTGAGCACCCAGCAACGTCAGCTACAGGGCGAACTTGAGGGACTAGTGAAGGTGCTCAACTATTATGAGTCTACTGCCTTGGCCAAATCCAGAGAAATGATCAGTACTGCTAATAGGTTTTTCGAGGCGGGGGAGACGGACTATATGAGCTACCTGAGAAACATAACAGAAGCGTACAACATACGGCGGAAGTATCTAGAGACATTGCTTAACTACAATGAAACCATTTTACAGCTACAATTATTAACAGGGAAGTTATGAGGAGAATATTGCTGATGTTATTGTTGCTCCCCCTTTGCGGATGGGCTCATGGCGGAGAGGATCATGGAGAGAAGAAGGCTGTGTTATTGCCAATGACATCTTATTTCTCGAGTGAAAGTATTTCTGACAAATACGAAGTACTTCTAAAGTATCTCCCTATAGAACCAAATGAACCTACCGTGATGAAGCTCTTCATCAGCAACGTGAATACTAATGAACCTGTAAACGTTTCCGCCTTGAATGTTACGTTACCAGGAATTAACCGAAGCGTGGAAAGCAAGCGGATAGACAACGGGACATACGAACTTACCGGTTTCTTCCCGGAAGAAAAGGCTTATAACCTGAACGTGTCCATTGGAGGAGCGCTTGGGCCGGATCTGATTCAGGTTAGGAATATTGAGGTAGGAAAAGAGCTGCCCACAGCCGCCGATGAAGCTGAATATGTGCATGGTCATGCTTCCTGGCTTCTTTTGGTGGGAGGGTTAGCGCTCGGGGTGATCATCACGCTTGTGAGCTTAAAGCTTTACCGGAGGCGAGTGAACAAAACGACGATTTCGATTTGCGTATTCTTTTTGGTCCTCCCATTTAGTACGTCCAGGGTCATCGCTCATGGCGGGGAGGATCACGGAGAAAAGAAAACAACCGGAGGTAGTATGTCGCAAGCCTTCAGAGTTGAGAAAGAGACACAATTCCTGTTCAGGTTTATCACGAGAAAAATTGAAACTGGTCCCTATAACGAATCTGTTAATGTAATGGGGACAGTGGTTCCAGCCCCAGGTGGCAAGGCGGTTATCCAGACACCACAAACTGGGAAAATTATCACACTTAAGGTAACACCAGGTCAAAATGTAACAAAGGGACAGGTGCTGGCCACAATTGAGCAACAGGTCGATGCCGGTACTCAGTTAGATATTTTGACCCGGAAGAATAGCGTCAGTGCAGAGTATCAGGCTGCAAAGACGCAGTATGACAGGCTAAAGAGTATATCCGATATTGCTGCGAAGAAAGATGTTACTGAAGCAAGAGCGAGATATCAGACGGCGTTGGAAAACAAGAAGCTGTTTGAGGCTACAGCAGGCAAGAGTGCCGGCAGTACGAAGATAGTCACTCTGACTGCGCCTATATCAGGTGTAATCGGCTCCTTCAACTACGCAATAGGAGCGGTAGTAGATGCGGGCGAGACGATATTTGATATTACAAACCTTAATGAGGTGTTCGTTGAAGCTCAAGTATTCCCGTCAGATGCGGAGGCTCTGAAGAATGCCTTGGACTTCAGTACCCGTTCCGGGAGTGTGGCTAATCCAGCTGAGTATAACCTGGAGCTGCTCGCTCAACCACAGTCCGTAAATGAAGAAAATCAATCACAGAAGGTGCTATTTAAAGTTAAAAACCCCAACGGTCAACTAAAAATAGGAGAAAACCTGAGGGTTAATGTGAAGACCATGCGCCAGCAGAGCCAACTTGTACTGCCGAGTGATGCAATTACGGATGTAAATGGCAAACCAGCAGTATTTATCAAGGACAAAGCGGAACAAATAAGTATAAGCTTCGTCAAATTAGGACAGAAGGACCTTAATAATACTGTTATACTTAGTGGGGCTGAAGATGGAGAGCGAATAGTTGTTCAAAATGTGTACGAGTTAAAAATGATATATCTAAACCAATAATTCGAAACTAAACTACCAGTAAGAAAATGAAAAATGTATTTAGAATTTCCATTGGAGCACTTGCTCTAGGCTCCTTAATTTTTTTAGGGGCCTGCAATGAAACCAAAACTGCGAAGACAGAAGCAGAGACCGCAACAGTTGAACACACTCACACTTATGCGTGCCCAATGCATCCCGAAGTAACAGGAAAGGAAGGCGACACCTGCCCCAAATGTGGTATGAAGCTGGAACACAATGATAACGCCGCCGCTACCGGCAGAAGCTATTTTATGCAATTTGCTTCTACTCCTGCGGCCGTTGAGCCAAACAAAGAGGTTACGCTATCATTTACCCCGAAAGTTAAAGACAACGAGTCGGAGCAGGTGGCCCTGGACGTAGAACATGAGAAGAAAATCCATTTGATAGTTGTGAGCGATGATCTTGGCTATTTTGACCATATACATCCAGAATACAATGCGGATGGATCATATTCAGTAAAAACGAAGTTTCCTGGCGGCGGGAATTATAAACTGTTTGCCGACTATAAGCCAACTGGAGGAAACCATGTTGTAGACAAGATTGAGTTTTCCGTTTCCGGGAATGCGCCAGCTGCGAAGAAATACGGGGCGGACCGGTTGACCGGAAACGCAGGGGACGGGTTTACGGTTACCCTAAGCCCAGCTGGCGGAAAGTTTATCACAGGGGCGCCAATGCACATAGAAGGGGCTGTGAAGCTCAACGGTAAAGACGTGGATCCCTCCACTCTCGAGAATTACTTAGGTGCAAAGGCACACATGGTGGTCATTAGTCTAAATGAAAAGGAATACTTACATGTCCATCCAAGTGTAGAGGGCGGCAAATTTGATCTACACACGACTTTTGACAGACCAGGGATTTATCGCGGATGGATACAGTTTCAATCAAAAGGAAAGATCTATACGGCAGATTTCGTTATGAATGTTACAGAGGGTTCAGAACGAGATAGGAAGAATGCCAGTGCGGGTCATACTGAAACCGCTCCTCATCAACATTAGTACCATAAATGTATAGTTCGGCAGGAGTAAGCCTGCCGAACTCAAAGAAAGCCGATGCTTAACCGCCTTATAGAGTTTTCCCTCAAGAATAGGTTGTTTGTAGTAGCCTTTGCCTCTCTGCTTTTAGTTTACGGGGTGTATACTCTTGTTAGTTTGCCTGTTGATGTGTTGCCTGATCTTAACAGGCCAAGGGTAACTATTTTCCTGGAAGCTAACGGCATGGCACCTGAGGAAATTGAGACACAAGTGAATCTGCCTGTTGAAATTTCCCTTAATGGTGCGCCTGGAGTAGAAGTTGTGAGGTCGGTAGCCTCGCCAGGATTGGGGATGATATTCGTTGAATTCGATTGGGACACGGATGTATATCGCGCAAGGCAATTGACCGCTGAGAAACTGCAGACAGTAGAACTTCCGAACGGTATTACTCCTGTTATGGGGCCCATAAGTTCTATCATGGGTCAGATACTAATGATAGCCGTCACAGGTGATACAACGTCACCTGCCGATCTTAGGACGCTTTCAGAATTTACCATCAGGAGACGTCTGATGAGTGTCACGGGGGTATCTCAGGTAATTCCAATAGGTGGTGAACGGATGCAGTACCAGGCATTGTTATCCCCCGAAAAGCTAAGGCAGTACAATGTGTCAATTGATGAGATTCGGCAGGCTTTGGAACTAAGCAATGTCAATACAACTGGAGGATTTATTGAGCATAAGGGATCTGAAGTGCTTATTCGTAATGTGGCCCGGGCATACACACTAGAGGACATTGCAAACACAGTAGTCAGCAATAAGGGCAATAAGCCTGTGATTCTAAAGCAGGTCGCTGACGTGAAATTTGGGGGGCCTCTAAAGCGCGGCGATGGTTCTTACAATGGGAATCCAGCCGTTATACTGAGCATTGAAAAGCAACCAACCGCGAATACCGTGGCCCTTACCGAGGAGATACTTACGGCAATTCAGGAAATTCAGACATCGCTTCCACCAGACGTTAAGATTCACACGGAGGTCTTTCAGCAAAGGAACTTCATTGTAAACTCACTAACGAACGTTGAGCATGCGCTACGCGACGGGTTTATATTAGTAGTAATTATCCTTTTCCTTTTCCTGCTGAATTTCAGGACAACCATTATTACGCTGACCGCCATTCCGCTCTCGCTCATTATTACGGCTATTATTTTCAAGTTATTCGGCATATCTATCAATACGCTTACGTTAGGCGGCCTGGCCATTGCCATAGGAGAACTAGTGGATGATGCGATTGTTGATGTGGAGAACGTATACAGGCGATTGAAGGAAAATTGGCATCGTCCTGAGCCTAAGCCATTGCTCAGGGTAATTTATGAGGCGAGCAGCGAGGTGCGCAATTCCATTGTCTATGCGACTATTATTGTTGTCCTAGTCTTTCTGCCGCTATTTTACCTGCAGGGCATAGAAGGCCGAATATTTGCACCCCTTGGGGTCGCCTATATAACGTCCATAGTTGCATCGCTTGTCGTATCTCTTACCGTGACACCAGCTTTGTGTAGTTATCTGCTCAATAAAGAAAGCCGCCTCAGGCATGTAAACGTGATGTTTTGGAGAAAGAAAAAAGCTTCGGATCATCCTCCCGGTTTAGAAGATAAGGAAAGTCCACTTGTGCGCTTCCTGAAGAAGCATGATACTTCGTTACTTCATTGGGGACTGAACAGACCTAAGCTGATCATAGCCGGGGCAGGACTACTCATCGTCGTTTCGATGATTGTTGTTCCATTCTTTGGGACCGAGTTTTTGCCCCCGTTCAACGAAGGGAGTTACACTGTCAATCTTATAACGCCTGCGGGCACGTCTCTGCAGGAATCCAACAAAATAGGGTCTTTGGCAGAAAAACAGATTCTGAAAGTGCCTGAGGTGCTATTGACTGCAAGACGGACGGGACGGGCTGAGCTCGACGAGCATGCTGAGCCTCCCAGCTATTCGGAGATTGACGTACCAATTAAGGAGTCTGACCGAAGCAAGGATGAAGTTCTTGCAGATATACGTGAGAAACTCTCAGTTTTAAAAGGTGTCACAGTCAATATTGGCCAGCCTATATCGCATCGCCTTGACCACTTACTTAGTGGGGTGCGGGCGCAGGTGGCCATTAAGCTGTTTGGCAATGATCTTAATGAGATACGAGTAGGAGCTGAACAGGTTAAATCGGTTATATCTCAAATAGAAGGGGTAGTGGACGTGCAAGTAGAAAATCAGGTGCTAACGCCTCAGCTCATCGTAAAACTCGATAGGACGGCTATGCAGCAATACGGCTTGCAGGCAGGAGCAGTCGCAGATGAACTGCAGGTTTTCTATAATGGATTGGTTACAGGAGAAATTATTGATGGTCAGAAGACATTCGACGTTGTAGTGAGGGCTAGTGACTCTGTAAGGCAAGACATAGATGCAATTAAGAACACTCCGGTATCCCTGGCAAACGGTAATCAAATCCCATTGGGAATGATAGCTGACATTGAGCTAACTAAGAGCATTAATAGCATATATCATGAAAATACGCAGCGCAGGATTGTGATTTCGGCAAACATCCAGGACAGAGACTTGGGAAGTACCGTGCAGGAAATGCAACGGGCTGTCTCAAGGGAGATTAAGCTGCCTCAAGGTTATTACATGCAATGGGGTGGGCAATTTGAGAGCCAGCAAAGTGCGACGCGATTAATTACGATTCTTAGTTTGTTCTCGTTAGCTGGTATATTTCTGGTTCTTTACAGTCATTTTAGAAGTGCACCTATAGTGTTGCAGATCATGCTCAACATTCCATTAGCATTAGTAGGAAGCGTTATAGCAGTGATATTGACCGGGGGGACATTTTCAGTAGCCACACTTGTGGGATTTATAACGCTTACGGGTATCGCCTCCAGAAATGGTATAATGATGATATCCCACTATATTCATCTTATCGAGCATGAAGGGCAGGTCTTTGGCAAAGAGATGATAATCCGCGGTTCGCTTGAACGATTAGTTCCTGTGATGATGACAGCTTTAGTGGCCGCTCTGGCGCTCATTCCACTTACGTTGGATGCTCAGGCTCCAGGTAAAGAAATTTTATACCCGGTAGCCACTGTGATCCTTGGTGGCTTAATCAGCTCAACGTTACTTGATATAATCGTGACACCTGTTGTATTCTACAAGTTTGGAGAGAAAGCACTGAGAGGCTACTTTAAAAGAGAAAGTACGGACTAACAAATGAGCATGGTACCAATTGTGACATGCCGAGAACTTAGTGGATACCTCCGATCGCCTCCTTTTTTTGATTGCTTCCAGTTCGCCAGAACCGGGTAAATGTTGATACTCATAATCCCTGGTTTTAAAAGGTTGATGTAAAAGGTTGAGGTGGTTGATGTAATGGTTGAGGTAAACATGCCTTTTTTAGCCATTTTTGACCACTTTTGACCTCTTTTTGAAAACTCGGGGAATTCCCTATAACGCAAAATGGCTGCGGGTTGCAGCCATTTTAAAAGAAAAAACTAATTAACCTCTGTAGTTCCACCAGGATTCGAACCTAGACTAACTGAACCAAAATCAGTTGTGCTACCTTTACACAATGGAACTATCCCTGATTGTGGGATGCAAAGGTAATGCCCCATTCTAAAAAGCCAAAATCTTTGTGAGAAAAATATTTTACTCATGGGAAAACTCTTGAGTTTCCTCTGAAATGTCCCGCACCCGAGGCCTATTTTAACTGAATGCAATGATGTTTTTACATTAGGTTTGCAAGAGGCTTTATTCCCATTTAATTTCGTGTCGGCATGTCGCTTGCGGTGAATTCCCGCCAACTTGTTATAAGGTTTATTTTCATTGGTATCGCTCTTGCGATACTGACGCGCCTCTTCTTTCTCCAGATCTTCGAGGATAAATACAAGGTAATGGCTAATGATATAGCCATATACAGGAAAGTAGTATATCCTCCCCGCGGTGTGGTCATAGACCGGAACGGCAAGACCATGTGCTATAACCAGGTGGTGTACGACCTGATGGTCACGCCCACCAAGGTGCCTAAAGATATAGACACGCTGAGCCTATGCAACGTGCTTGGCATTACGAGAGAGGAGTATGATAAGCTGTTGTTCAAAAGCAGGATGAAAAACGGGCCTATGCGGCAGGGCGTGTTCATAGAGCAGCTCACTGCCGCCCAGACCGCTCGCTTCAAGGAAAACATGTTCCTCTTCAACGGCTTCGAGCTGCTGGAGCGCTCCATCCGGTCCTATCCTAACTCCAGCGCGGGAATCATATTAGGTTATATTGGCGAGGTTTCGCCGAAGATGCTTAAGAAGGACAGGTATTCCTCCTACCGCCAGGGCGACTACGTAGGTATGAACGGGCTGGAGAGCAGTTACGAAGAGGTGCTGCGCGGCCAGCGAGGGGTTTACTACTTCGAGCGAGATAACTTCAACAGACCCCGCGAATCTTATAAAAGAGGTGCGCTCGATACGCAGGCAATTGCGGGCAGAACGCTGCAGCTCCACGTAGACGCCGAGCTGCAGGAATACGCCGAGAAGCTGATGGTCAACAAGATAGGGAGTGTTGTCGCCATAGATCCTTCGACCGGCGGAATCATATCCATGGTCAGCGCCCCGAGCTTTGATCCTAATCTGCTGAAGGGTAGGGAGCGTTCAAAGAACTTCGCCCAGCTATTCCTCGATGCCAAGCACCCGCTGTTCAACCGCGCCACCCAGGCAGCCTACCAGCCCGGCTCCACTATGAAGCCTATTACGGGGCTCGTCGCCCTGGATATGGGTGTCATCACACCCGCCTTTGGCTACCCCTGCGGCGGCGGATACTATAGCTGTGGCAGAAGAATAGGCTGCACGCACTCAGGCGGAGGCCACGCGGCCAATCTTCGCCTCGCGCTGGCTAACTCCTGCAATGCCTACTTCGTGCACATATTCAGGCTCATCGAGGACGCTAAGAAGTTCAAGACTGTGAAGGCCGGCCTGCAGAACTGGTCCCAGTACATGTATAATTTCGGCTTTGGTCACCCCACGGGTGTCGACATACCCTATGAGGGCAAAGGGCTGGTGCCGGATACTAACCTGTATAACAAGATGTACCGCGGCAGCTGGAACTCCTGCACCAATCTCTTTGTAGGTATGGGCCAGGGAGAGATAGCACTCACGCCCCTGCAGCTCGCAAACGCCATGTGCATCATCGCAAACAAGGGTTTCTATTACACTCCTCACTTTGTAAAGGCTATAGACAGCAATACGAAAGACCCCTTGCTCAAGCCCTACCTGATCAAGCACAGGCCATTGGGCAATGTGCCCGATGAAGTCTACAATGTCGTTGGGCTAGGCATGCAGGACGTGGTAGAAAAGGGAACGGGAAGGGTGGCCATGCTGCCAGGCATAGAGATATGCGCCAAGACCGGAACGGTGGAGAACAAGGCAGTGGTGCACGGGAAGGCAATGCAGATGAAAGACCACTCTGTGTTCGTGGCCTACGCGCCTCGTGTCAATCCGAAGATTGCTATCGCGGTGATCGTAGAGAATGCAGGCTACGGCGCGACATGGGCAGGACCCGTAGCAAGCCTCATGATAGAGAAATACCTCACCGACAGTATAGCTTCCAACAGGAAGCACCTGGAGGAGCGGCTCTATAACGCTAAGCTGATCAATCCTTACATCTATGCCATAGACTCGGCAGACAAGCAGAAGTGGAGAGAGCGGGAGTCCAGGAGGATTGAAAGGAAGCGAATAAAGGACAGTACCAACAGAGCGCGCGATTCCATAGCTATAAGAGCGTGGTTCGAGAAGAGACTAGGCAAAAAGCTCCCGATTTAAAACAACGATGTCAAGATGGCCCAGGAGGGAAAAACATTTGTAAGCAGGATCGACAGCATTACCGTATTGCTGTATCTCGTCCTTGTGCTTGTGGGACTGGTCACCATATTCTCCGTAGAGTACAGGACGACAGATCCAAGCATATTCATGATGAGCAAGAGCCACATGAGACAGTTCACTTGGTTTGGCATATCGTTGTTTGTAGGCCTGATCATATTATTCACAGAAAGCAAGTTCTTCTCCAGCTTCGCCTTCCTGTTCTATACCATAGGTATCTTCCTGCTCATCATTACCATATTTGCGGGCTCCAATGTGAAGGGCTCGCACTCCTGGTTGGGCGTCGGCAGCGCCAGGTTCCAGCCGGGTGAGGTCTGCAAGATATTTACAGCACTGGCATTATCTAAGTTCCTCTCCCTGCCGGAGACCAACTTCAAGACGCTGAAGCATAGGCTTGTAGGCGCTGCGCTGGCGTTGGTCCCCTGCGCCATCATTATTTTGCAGTCAGAAACCGGCCTCGCACTTGTCTATTTGTGTTTCTTTCTCGTAATGTATCGGGAGGGTCTGCCTAATAGCGTGCTGATCATAGGCTTCTCCGTAGTGGCGCTCACCCTCACCACACTCCTCGTCGACCGGGTGGTGATGTTTTATATCCTTACAGCTATTACAATTCTCATAGCAGTATTGATGAGGAAAACGATAAAGCGGAATATTGTTGTACTGTTTGTCGTCCTCGGCATCTGGGGTGTAGCCATTGGATTCTCCCAGTTTCTTGTGCCGTTTACATTCACGCATGTACTGAAAGGCTACCAGATAGACCGGATATATTCCATGCTGGGGCAGGAGGTGCCGGAAGAATATATACCCGTGAGCGAAGGTGACGAGCTACCGGCCAGGAAAGGCAACGCCTCGGATTACAATGTAACACAGTCCAAGATCGCCATCGGTTCCGGCGGATTGTTCGGAAAGGGTTTCCTTAATGGCACGTCTACCAAGAACGACTTTGTACCGGAACAGAATACCGACTTTATTTTCTGCGCCGTGGGGGAGCAGTTTGGCTTCGTGGGCAGCGCCGTGCTGATCCTGCTCTACCTCTCCCTGATGCTGCGGATATTATTTATCGCGGAGCGGCAGCGATCTGACTTTAGCAGGATATATGGCTATTGCGTGGCTTCCATATTGTTCTTCCACTTTGCGGTCAACCTTTCCATGACCATAGGCCTCGCGCCGGTGATCGGTATCACATTACCCTTCCTGAGTTATGGAGGGAGCTCATTACTATCATTTAGTATCCTGATGTTCATTCTGATAAGGCTGGATGCTGACAGGCAGGTGATGATACGCTAACTTTGCGTCCCTATGGCGGTAATATATCCATTGTCGGAAGGCGAATTCACGATAGGACATGATAAGATGTTTGTACCCTTCGACCCTGCGGAAGATGAACTGAATGATCGTCCCACTGGTTCGCTGCTGGTAGATGTGCAGCCCTTTCTTATCGCCACAGCCAAAGATCTCCTACTGCTGGACACCGGCCTCGGGTTCAGCACAAAGGCTGGTGAGCTGATGGTCCATCACAACATCCGACTTTGCGGCTATGACCCGGACCAGGTCACCAAAGTGCTCATGAGTCACCTGCATAAGGACCACGCAGGAGGCGTGACGTACAAAGACGCCAATGGTGTAGTGAAGCCATCCTTTGCGAATGCCGACTACTATATCTACCGGGAAGAAGCAGATTTTGCTTTGAAGAAAGGATTGCCCTCCTACGTCCCGGAGGAGCTGACCCCGCTTCTGTCGTCAGGACAGGTGAAGTGGCTGGATGGTGAGGAAGGGATGATAGATGACTATATAAGGTACACGCATTCGGGCGCTCATTGTCCCGAGCATATCGTGTTCCTGGTCACGGATGGCGCTGACAAGATATTCTTTGGTGGTGATGAAGCGCCGCAGCTAAAGCAGATGAAGATAAAGTATGTTGCCAAGTATGATTATGATGGTAAAAAAGCTATGGGCCTGCGCGAGCAATATGCTGAGCAGGGCCGTGGTGAGGGCTGGCAGTTCCTGTTCTACCATGATATACAGAAGCCGATAGCGAAGCTGAACTAGCGCCGCCTGTTCCTTCCTTCCAGTCGCTTGATGAGCATCTGCTTAAACTCCCGCTCTGCGCTATAGAGGTCCGCAAGCTGCCTGGCAGATATTACCTTCAGGAATTCATCTTTATACCGCCGCTTCAGCGCTATTACATCTTCCTGGAAGTCGAGGTTATCTTC
>CAMPJV010000008.1 GCA_946886975.1 uncultured Taibaiella sp.
ATCTCTGGCTACGAGTGTTATTGGCTGCAGTCCATATTTTGGCTCATAAAGTGTTGCCGTGAGGTGCTGGCTTGAAGAGTAGAATGTATGGTTGATGTACCAGTCGTAGATCGTTGCACCCGTGCTTGTGTTGGTGAGCACCACATCGTTTCCATCGCACACCTTGAACCTGTCTGGCTGAAAGGACGCTACCGGCTGGCAATATCCTTTGACGGTCAACATCAGGAGTATGCAGGTTGCACAGGAACGCAAAGAGAATTGAGCAGAAGTTTGCCGCATATTTGGTTTAGACAGCAGGACATAGGCAGTGGTTGGGGAGCTGAATGAATATCACCCTTGCGATCACCCCGGTTTCACGAGGGAATAGAAGCTGTATCCAGAATGGAGAAGGAACGGGCTGAGTTTTAGCTCTTCCTTTGTCATTTTAGCCGAAAAGCCTTCACCTAGCTTCCATGCATTATGATGGAGTTGCATGCACAGAACTGTCAATATGCTTTTAAGTATGGCATTCGCAAGGAATAGGTGCCATATTATCGCGGATGTCAATAAGTAGCGCTGTTCCTGGGCAAGTGTTTCGTATTTGCCAGGTTGAAGCTCCTGTGTAGCCACTATGAAGCTACTATCAAGCTACTATTAAGCTAGTATAGAGTATCAAAAGGCTAGTGTGAAAGCTGACCGCCGTCATATTTATTGACTTATTAAATCGGTTATTTTATGAAGGCCAAAAGTATATGAGTATGAAGATCTGGTTAAGTTGCCTTGCAGTCATGAGTGTATTCATCTTTCAAAGTTGTTCGGAGAATGAGGATAGTGCTGTGCCACTCACTGAGCTAGTTATTGGAATTCAGCACAGTGTCGGGGGGAAGTCACTGGTCTTTGACAGTGTGATGTACGAAAACGAAGCAGGGGAAAAATATGGTATTTCGAAGCTAAAATATTATCTAAGCACCCTTAGATTTTACCAGGGTGGAAGGCAGGTACTATTGGTGGATACTGTCCTTTACGTGGACGCCAGGAAGACGACCACGCTTAGGGTACCCAATGTACCGGCTGGCACTTATGATTCCATTGTTGTTCATGTGGGGGTACCTCCCGCTTTTAATCATCATGAGAACCTGCCTGTCACCAGTGAAAATCTTGCCATGCAATGGCCCGATGGTATGGGCGGAGGCTTCCACTTTCTTATGCTGGAGGGGCACTGGGTGGACGGACCGGATCAGTTCGGGTTCGCTATGCACCTCGGTACGGACCCATATCTCGTTACCTCAGTAATACGAGCGGTGCCAGTGATTAAAGGCGGCATCGAGCACAAGCTGACAATTGTAATGGACGCTAATGAATGGTTTAAGACACCGACTGCTTACAGTTTCAGTGAGGACGGAGTTTATACGATGGGCGTCCCCGCACTTATGAGGACCATCGCTGACAACGGCGGCGATGTGTTGTCCATAAAAACACCTGAGTAATATGAAGAAGATCATTTTAATTCTTCCGGTCATAGCATTGCTCTTTCTGAAATGTCAGAAGAGTGAAACCCCTGAGGTCCTTCCTCCTGACCCGGTGGATACTACTGTAGTGCTCACGCCCTTTGAAATCATTACCCCTACCCATTTCCCTCAAATGATTATTCCAGACGATAATCAGCCCTATATGGAAAGGGTGATGCTTGGAAGAATGCTATACTATGACCCGATATTGTCCAATGACGGACGTGCATGCGCCTCATGCCACCATCAGTCAAAGGGATTTACCGTGCCTGGTATGGTGAATGGGATGCCCGTTCTGCCTCACGTAAATCTTGCCTGGAGCAGTAACTTTATGTGGGATGGGTCGAAGCCGGGAAGTCTTGAAGATGTGATGCTGTTTGAAGTGAAAGAGTTTTTCGGGACAGATCTTTCCAAGGTCAATAAGGATTCAAACTATATTAAACTGTTCAGGAGGCACTTCGGAGTAAGCCAGATCACATATAAGGAGCTTTCCTACGCGCTTGCTCAATTCGTAAGAACGATGATATCGAGGGATACGAAGTATGACAGGTTCATCAGGGGGGCGGAAGATCTTGACTACGATGAGATGGAAGGAAGAAATATTTTCTTTTCAGAAAAGGGAGATTGCTTCCATTGCCATGTAAACCCGACAATGACTGACAACTTGTTTCACAACATAGGACTTGATAGTGTTTATGCCAAAGAAATGGACAAGGGGCAGTACAATGTGACCGGCAGTATCTTCGACCTCGGAAAATTCAAAACACCGAACCTGAGAAATGTAGCCTTACGGGAAAGGCTCATGCACGACGGGCGCTTCCAGAGCCTGGAAGAAGTGATAGAGTTTTACAACAGTGGAGTACGTAAAGTCAATTCACTTGATCCTATCATGACCAAGCCCGGAAAGGAGAATGGTCTGAACCTGAGTCCCCAGGAGAAATATCAGTTGGTGAGATTTCTGCAAACACTAACTGACGAGACCTTCATTACTGACACGACCCTCGGTCCGCTTTAGTGTCAACTATTGTGATAGCTTTCGAGAATCAGGTATAGTTAGACACTTCTGCAAGCCGCTTCAGGTCCAGAATGTAGATCTTCCTGCCTTTTGTCTCGATGAGCTTCTCATCTTTGAAATCCCGTAACAGCCTGACAACATTTTCGCGAGTAGCGCCAACCATGCCTGCAATATCATCTCTGCTCACGTTAACTGCGACTCTTTCTCCATCCGGTGTCTCTGCCTTGAATTTTTCCCTCAGTACAAGCAGACTGATGGCAAGCCGTTCCCTAACGGGCCGGTGTGCGGAAACTGAAATGCTATTGGCAAGCACCCCGAATTCATGGCTCAATGTCCTCAGCAGGCTCCTCGATAGCGTTCTTGAATGGTCGAGCACATGAAGAAAATCCTGCTTTGGGATGAACACAAGCACGGTTGATTCGAGTGCTGCGGCTGAATCAGGATATGGCTCGTCAGCAAGGACGGCATGATAGCCTATGAGCTCTCCGGTGTTGGCCACATAGATAATCTGCTCCTTCCCGTAGTTGTCGATCTTGTATTTTTTGATCTTGCCTTGACGGATCAGATAAATTCCCTGAGGGGCAGCGCCTTCCCTGAATACAATCTCGCCTTTAATGCAGGTCTTCTCATAAGAGTTCCTCATGAGTATATGATAGTCCTCGGGCGGCAGTTCTTTTAGAAGAGATTGTGAGTCAAAATCCCACCTGTCGATTGGAAAAATCCCCTTAAGACTCATAGCGACAAAATTAGGCAGTAAAAATTGACATTTATCAATGTCAAAAGTGATTGAATGTACCATCTTTTCATACCGATGTATCTAATTTTACCCAACACGCCGGAAAGACGACGGCCCATTCGCATGCATATGGAGATCACATCTCATAAGAGCCGGTACTTCAGAAATGATGTTGCATTTAATGCATTGTATACGGACAGAATGCAATCTCTTGCAGGCAGGCACTGGACGCCTTTGCATATAGCTAAGCTGGCTACCGGTTTTCTTGGGAAGCGGGGAAAGGTACTGGATATAGGCAGCGGGGTGGGGAAGTTTTGCCTTGCCGCAGGGTACTATGCTCCGGATATGGAATTTGTGGGAGTGGAGCAACGAGCTTACCTGGTCCATGAGGCCACAGAAGTCCGCCAGGAACTTGGCATCAGCAACGTATCATTTCTGAATGCCAATTTTACCCAGCTGGACTTCCGGCAGTACGACCACTTTTACTTTTTTAACTCCTTCTTTGAGAACCTTGATGAGGACGGACGCATAGATGACAAGATCGAATACTCGGAGGCGCTGTATGAGTATTATGTAAGATACCTGAGAAATGAACTGCAGCAAATGCCGCGGGGAACGAAGATCGTGACTTATCATTCGCTCATGGCGGAAGTTCCTGTAGGCTACGAGCTGGTAGACACACTTGAAAGCGGCGACCTGAGGTTCTGGAGGAAAGCATGACGAGCTGCAGGCTCAGCATTTTATAATGGCAAAGACAAAGCAAATAGCCAGTTTGGATGATTACCGCCATAAGCTGGTTGAGAAAATTCTGCACGCAAATTCCTTTGAGCAGATCAAAAGGTTCATCCTGACAGCGCTCAGAAGCCTGCACAAGCATCAGGTTAACGGTCACCTTGTGGCCAGGTTTATAGATAAGGCAATAGATCAGTTTGACGGGCTGAGCCTGCTTGACTTAGACATTCATTGCAGGCTAAACGCCAAATACGCCAAATCCCAGTTGGAGATCATCAGAAGACATACTGAAGAAAGTAAATCAGCGCATGTTTAAGCCAAAGCTTTTTGACACCCTAAGAACCTATAACAGAGCTGCCTTTCTCAATGATGCCGTCGCGGGCGTCATCGTTGGAATCGTGGCACTTCCCCTCGCTATCGCTTTCGCCATTGCCTCAGGGGTTTCACCAGAAAAGGGTTTATTCACAGCAATCATAGCGGGTTTTGTTATTTCAGCCTTCGGGGGAAGCCGGGTTCAGATAGGTGGTCCCACGGGGGCTTTCATTGTTGTGGTTTATGGAATCGTGCAGCAGTTTGGTATTGAGGGGCTGCTGATCGCAACGTTTATGGCCGGTATCTTGCTGGTGCTGATGGGATTGCTAAAGTTGGGAAGCGTCATCAAATACATTCCTTATCCCCTGATTATAGGCTTTACCTCCGGTATCGCGCTAATTATATTCTCATCACAGATAAAAGATTTTTTCGGGTTGCAAATGGGAGCTGTGCCCGCCGATTTTATTGACAAGTGGCGGCTGTATGGAAGTCACATACAGTCTATTAGCTTGCCGGCAGTGGCCCTGGGGGCCGGTACGTTGCTCATAATCGCATTGTGGCCAAAAGTCAGCCGGCGAATACCGGGATCATTGGTTGCGATAGTTGCGACGACTGCCGCGGCGATCCTTTTTAAGCTGCCTGTGGAAACAATAGGCAGCAGATTTGGCGCGATACCGTCAGGCTTTCCGGCTTTGCAGTTCCCCTCCCTCGATACCGAGACAGTACGGCTGCTGTTAAAACCGGCAATCACTATTGCTTTGCTGGGCGGTATCGAATCCTTATTATCGGCAGTTGTGGCCGATGGTATGACAGGGGGTAATCACAGGTCTAATACAGAGCTGATCGGACAGGGAATCGCCAACATGTGCTCTTCCCTTTTCGGAGGCATACCGGCAACCGGCGCCATCGCAAGAACGGCCACGAACATTAAGAATGGGGGCAGAACCCCGGTTGCCGGTATTATCCATGCAGCTACCCTGCTATTGATTATGTTGTTTGTCGGGAAGTGGGCAGCATTGATCCCAATGGCGACCCTGGCGGGCATACTGGTTGTTGTTGCATTACATATGAGCGAGTTCAGGAACGCCATCTCTGTAACTAAGGGATCACGTAGCGATGCGACCGTGATGGGTGTCACCTTTCTCCTGACAGTCCTCGTTGATCTGACCGTTGCGATCGAAGCAGGAATGGTACTAGCCGCCTTTCTGTTTTTGCGAAAGATGATGCAGTCCAGTTCTGTTCAACAGGTCCCCGGCAAGGAAGCAGGCTCAGATGAAACAGAGAGTGAACCTCCTCTTCCGGCCGGAGTGGATGTATTTGAAATTAATGGACCCTTTTTCTTTGGCGCTGCTTATAAGTTTAAGGATGCGATGAGGATCATCCAAAAACCTGCCCGGGTACTCATTCTAAGAATGAAATACGTTCCGATCATAGATGCCACCGGAATCCGTGTTCTGAAGGAGGTAAACGAAGAAATTAGCAAGCAGGGAACAAAGCTGATCCTTGCTGAAGTTACGAGTCAGCAGGTGATCAGTGAGCTTAGGAAGACACGGCTGATGTTCCGGATTGGGAAAGCGAACATCACGCAGTCCTTTGACAGTGCCTTAAAGCGCGCTGAAAGCATCACCGCCGGTCCTAGCTCAACTGAACTTTAATAGATTTAGGCAGACACATGAGCTTACAGCCGGTCGCTGGATTCTTTACAGGTAGGATCTCAGGTCATCCGTCGCTTAAACAGTTTTTCAGCTTCAACGGCAAAGAATATTATGGACGAAATGGCGCCAACAGCCAGGAATTCATAGATAGTCAAAGACTCAGTATTAAATATTCGTTGCATGAATGGCACATATGTGATCACCGCCTGTGACATGAAGACCAGAATGACGGAAGCGATCAATGGCTTGTTGGAGAAAATGCCTATAGTAAAGAGCGACTGTCTTTCAGACCTTATGGCGAGCACATGCGCCATTTGACTGAGACACAAGACATTGAACACCATCGTCTGCCAATGCAAGTCATGAGCTATGGCATAAGCCTGAACTGAAAGAGCGATTGCAGCCATTAACATGCCAACCCAAATAATATGAACGCCTCGTCGCTGGCTAAAGACGCTTTCTCCAGGAGTACGCGGCGGACGGTCCATGATATCCTTTTCTGCCTTCTCAAATGACAGCGCAATGGCTGGTAATCCGTCGGATGCCAGGTTGATCCAGAGAATATGAATGGGAAGAAGTGCAACGGGTAAGCCAATGATCGGTCCCACCAACAGAGTCCAGAGTTCTCCCGAGTTAGTGGTCATCAGGTATTTGATGAACTTCAGGATGTTATCATAGATTCTCCGGCCTTCCCTAACTGCTTTAACTATAGTACTGAAATTATCATCAAGTAAGATCATGTGTGCGGCTTCTTTAGATACATCGGTGCCGGTAATGCCCATGGCAATCCCAATGTTGGCTCTTTTGAGTGATGGTGCATCGTTTACGCCATCACCTGTCATCGCAACGTATTGTCCCTTTTGCTGTAGCATCTTTACGATCTCCAGTTTCTGCTCAGGAGAAACTCGTGCGTATACCCTTATGCTTTCCACCGAACTGCTGAAACGGCTGTTTCCCATTGCCCGGAGCTCCTGTCCGGTGATGACGAGATCTTTCTCGCTGGTCAGTATACCTATTCTTTCAGCAATTGTTTTGGCGGTTAAAGGGTGGTCGCCCGTAATCATTACAGGGACAATTCCTGCCTTTCTGCATTCTGCCACAGCGTGGTATACCTCGTCCCGAGGCGGGTCTATCATTCCTGCCAGACCAAGAAACTTCAGGCTGTGCTCAACGCTGTCTGGTGAAGGATCCGCTGGCACTTCGGTCCAGTGACGAACCGCAAAGCCCAGCACACGTAAGCCTTCAGTAGCCATGAGATCAACATTCTTTTGAATGGACGCTGTGTCAACGTTATCGCAATGCTCCATCAGGACATCAGGTGCCCCCTTAGTAAAGGAAATGATCTTCCCGTTCCAGGTGTGAAACGTGGTCATCAGCTTCCTATCGGAATCGAAAGCTATTTCAGCTTTACGGTCAAAATCATGTTTGTCTATTTCCGCATCCCGGGCTACCTCCATGAGTGCAACCTCTGTACTGTCTCCTTTTATCACACCGCTGTCAAAGGATGCATCATTGTTGAGCGCAAATGCATGGAGCAGAAGTGTAAGCTCATCGCTCTGTCCCTCCTGTAAACTTGCTCTATCGTAGTGCTGACCGCCAGCGTAAACTTGCTCAACATGCATTTTATTTTTTGTTAGCGTACCTGTCTTGTCGGTACAGATATAGGTGACGGACCCAAGCGTTTCAACGGCCGGAAGTTTCCTGACCAGCGTGTTATGCTTTACCATTCGCTTGGCAGCCAGCGCCAGTGTGATGGTGATAACGGCAGGTAGCGCTTCAGGGATTGCAGCTACAGCAAGGGAGATGCTAGTCATAATCATCATTATGATATCCTCACCGCGAAGCCAGCCCGTAACTAAGAAGACAAGGCAAAGCAACAGCACGATGAGAGAAAGTCTTTTCCCGAAAGAAGCCATGCGATGCTGCAGCGGAGTAAGAGTTCCAGTCTCCTGCAACATGCCTGCGATACGTCCCAACTCGGTCTGCATGCCCGTTGCAACTACTACCCCCCTGCCTCGTCCATAGGTGACGAAAGTGCCCTTATAACCCATGTTTGTACGGTCACCTATCGGGAGGTCTTCATTGTCTATTGCATCTTCAGTCTTGTCAACCGGCTCAGACTCACCTGTAAGAGAAGCTTCCTCAACTCTCAGACTTCGCGACCTGATGATCCTGATGTCTGCCGGTATGGCATTGCCGGCTTCCAGGATCACCACGTCTCCGGGGACCAGCTCGCGCGAATCGATATTTTTTGATATTCCATCGCGGATGACCCGTGCTGCGGTAGCGGACATTTTCTTCAGAGCCAGCATCGCTTGTTCTGCCCGGTACTCCTGGACAAACCCAATGATGGCATTAAGCATCACGATGACAAGTATCACCACCGTATCCTTAAGGTCGCCAACAATGCCTGAAATGATCGCTGCGGCCAGCAGTATAAGGATCATTAAGTCCTTGAACTGGGCGATAAACAAGCCAACTGCAGTTTGCTTCTTTCCCTCGGTCAGTTCGTTGGGGCCGGTCTGCGCCAGCTTCTCTCTTGCATCCGAGGTAGAGAGTCCTTTTGTGGCGGAACCTGTACGTTGAAAAACTTCATCTTGTCCAATCCTGTGCCAGTCCATGTATTAATATTACGAATTTAATGCCCAGCGCTCAGCATGTCGGAGTCTCATGCATTGGTCGTGGCTTTCATATATTTGCTCAGCGATGATTAAATACTTTATTGCATGGTTCCCGATGCTTCTGATCGCCATTATCAACGGAGCAATACGAGAGGCTTTGTTTAAAAAATATGTAAGCGAGCAGGCTGCGCACAGATTATCTACTATTACACTTCTTATCTTCTTCGGGTTTTTTATTTGGTTTGTTATGAGGAAGTATCCGCCTGAATCCGGACAACAAGCACTTTTTGTTGGATTCTTATGGGTGGTGCTCACCCTTCTCTTTGAATTTGGATTTGGGTTGTCTCGCGGACGTTCATGGAATTCACTAATAGGGGAATACGACGTTTTCAAGGGAAAGTTGTGGTTGCTTGTACCTCTTTGGCTAGGGATATCACCTTACTTATTTTTCATACTGCAGAGAACCCATATCTGAGCACCGATCGTATTTGTATAGTAGCCGTAAAAATCAATGTATTGTAGCTTAAGGATGCCAGCGAGATCAATTGGTATAAGCTACTCCATGGGCTTTTAGCCGCAGATGATGTTGCCAGGAAATGATATAAGTCATCTTTGTTGCTGACAAAGGACATTTTAGTCCTTTATTGCCGCTGTACATTTGTCCCCGGCACATGGACCGATTCGCGTTTTGTTTCGGTTCAAAACCCCAGTCCGATGGAATACCTTTTGAGTTGCAATTTTCCTTTTCTAAAAAAAGAACTGAAGCCATAACAATGAGACACATGATTTTAAGATCGATGCCTTTTTTGACGCTCTGTAGAGCTACGTCATGTAAAAGAAGGACGAGTATTGTGGAGCTAAAGGAAAAATGGGTGAATACCTTTACTACACCAGGTGAACTCAACTTGTACGTCTCCCTAGCCAATAACCATTACCGGAGTGACGCTGTCTCTACCGTGGAACTCAACTCCAGTCTTTATTAACTTTTCATTGGGCCGGTTTATGACCTTTGTCATGTTTTGGAGGGCAGGTCATTGTGAACTTCGTATTCCTTCATACCGGCGACAAGCCGACATATATTATAATGAATATTTTCTCACCGCATAGTTTTCATATACCCGTCCTGGGATTGGGTTTTAGTATTGATACACCACTAAAGGTTGCAAGGTTCGGCATTTCCTCTGTGGTTTCCATTATCGAAGATGGCCTCATAGAAGACATGCGGGCACATCATGCGGTTAATAACGGAATATCGTATGAGCCAATCAGTGAAAAAGAAGAAGATTTTCGGGCAAGGCGCATAGCGGCCTATCTTGATATGATGCAGGACATTATTACGGCCCAGGTAGACAAGATTAGAGATATGAGCTTTTCTGAGGGTACTGCGCTCTACGACTATTTCATGCTGTTGCCTGAATCATTGCCGGCGAAGACCAGCTTTTTAAGGATGCTGGAGTTGGAAGAGGGGTTGGAAAAGCAACGTCTCCAAATGGAACTGCGATCTTGTGTGGTTGCCGGCGCAATAGATGTGAACATTATGGCAAAGGTTGACAACCCTAAATATACCTCTTCGGGAGTGCGCATGGCGGATGAATATTCGGATGCGCTGTCTGCGCTGAGAGGCTTTGCCAAAAGTAAGCTATCCTCTTCAGTAGTTTTTTCCGCCGGGTATAACCCAAAGCTTTACAGCTATATAGAGCAGTTTCCTGAGTTTTTTCCGGACTCGGACGGCTCACTAAGTAAACGAGTTATTTTAAAAGTAAGTGACTATAGATCTGCATTGGTGCAGGGAAAGATACTCGCGAAAAAGGGAGTTTGGGTAGCTGAGTTCCGGGGCGTATCCGGGATGAAGTGCGGCGGCCAGGCGTTGGCCACCTAAGGCCTCCTGATGGGGCCCATTCTTGATGAGTTTTGTAAGAACCGTTCTGTTCTTGCCGAGGAGCTTTATGAACTCTGTCGCAAGGCACTGGAGGCAAAAGGCAAGACGTCCTTTTTGGCGATGCCTTATCAGGCCTTGTCGGCACAAGGCGGAGTAGGAACTGCGTCGGAACACTCATTCTTGCTGCATCAATATGGACTGGATAGTATTGGATGGGGTAGTCCCTTCCTGCTTGTACCTGAAGCTACTAACGTGGACGAAGGAACATTAAAGGACCTTGCAAATGCAAAAAAGGAAGACTTTTACTTAAGCGACGCATCCCCTTTGGGAGTGCCGTTCAATAATTTCAGGAGAAGTACTTCAGAGACACAGCGGAAAGCTCGGATTGCAAAGAACCGGGCGGGAAGTCCCTGCTACAAGAAATACCTGTCCTCAAATACTGAATTTACCGAGCTGCCAATATGCACAGCCTCAAGGCAATATGTTGCTCTCAAGGAAAAGCAGCTTGCTGGTTCCGGCTTGTCTGACACTGAGGTCTCTGCGAAAATGGAAAAGATAGTGGAGAAGGACTGCCTTTGTGAGGGACTTACCAGCTCCGTCAGATTAAAAAATGACATGGCGATACCACATAAGCTTTCAGCGGTGGCTATATGCCCGGGCCCAAATCTCGCATATTTTTCCGGGGTGTTTACCCTTCAGCAGATGGTAGGACACATCTATGGCAGATGTAAACTTAATAATACATTAACCCGGCCGCATATGTTCATCAATGAACTGGTGCTATATATCAATTATTTACGTAAGCAGCTAGCTGACCAGGGAAATTCAACAGTGGAGAAGCACATCAAATATTGCGGCAAATTTCGCGACGGCCTTTTGCAGGGTATTGCTCACTATCGAAGTATGGGTCCATTGTTGTTAGGATCTGCAACACTTTTGCCAGCTCTCGAGGCGGAAGTCATTTCCCTTTCAAATAACTAGCTCAATGCGCCGAATCTTTGTCACTCATGTCCAGCACGCCCGGATCTGAGGTGTTTTGATGTATGGCGGAAGTATCGGATCCAGGCAGGTTATAAGGGTTTTTGTCTGACCCTTCGGCATTAATTGCCGCGTTAGTTGTGTCCTGTGTTTCCCTGTCAGTGACGCTGTTTTCTGTACAGGCATTCATAATCAATGCAGTAGCAACAATGTGAATAAAGGTTTTCATGGCTTTTGGGGAACCTGCAAAAGAAATATGCCAATATGGTAAATGGGTAAGCTTTCAGATTTGCGCTTAATATTATGATGTCGGGCATGGAGTTTTTGTTATTTTGTAGCTGTTATTGCCGGGATGTTGGGCAACTGATTTCAATCATCCCATTTTAATCAGAAAAAGACCTTTTTATCTCTTTGCATGATTACCATCATATTTTTGTCAGCTTACTCACGCGATTTTTACGTCGTGAATCAGATAATTATTCACTAATCAAAACAACCAGTTATGAATCACAAGAACATCTTTGCAATTATCCTTTCATCAAGCTTATTCTTTTTCAGTTGCGGAGGAAACGAAACCAAAACTGAAGAGTCGACAGAAACAGGCGCTGCCACTACTGAGACGCCTGCCGCCGAGCCCGCCAGCGACAAAGGCTTTGGCAAATTCCAGAATGTTGAACTAACACATCCACTGGACGAGAGCATGGTCAAGAAGGGACAGCAGATTTCTGAAGTAAAGTGCACGTCCTGTCATAAGCTGTCGGATGAAAGACTGGTTGGTCCTGGCTGGAAAGGAGTAACGGACAGACGCACACCAGAATGGATCATGAACTTTGTTACGAACGTAGATGAAATGCTGGAGAAAGATCCCAATGCTCAGGCCATGCTTGAAGTTTGTATGGTGAGGATGCCAAACCAGAACCTATCGGACGATGAGGCGCGCGCAGTGCTCGAGTTCATGAGGCATAATGACGGTAAAAACTAAAGAAATTTAATCACACACACAATAATTTTATGAAAAGGGCTTCCTTATTTCTAATTGCTATAGGCACTCTGGCCTTTACTCAGAGCTGTAAGATGAAGACGACAGAGTCCGCGGTAAGCGGTGATGCCGCCTCAAAGGTGTACGTTGCACCTGGTAAATATGATGAGTTCTACAACTTTGTTTCTGGTGGTTTCAATGGGCAGGTTTCTGTATATGGTATTCCCTCCGGTAGGTTGTTGAAGGTGATTCCTGTTTTTTCATTGAACCCGGAAAACGGGTATGGTTATAGTGAAGAGACCAAGCCGATGCTGCAAACATCTCACGGCTCTGTTCCCTGGGATGATCAACACCACCTGGCTTTATCGCAGACAAATGGCGAACACGATGGACGCTGGCTTTTCGCAAATGCGAATAACACTCCGCGAGTTGCGCGTATCGACCTGAAAAATTTCAGGACTATGGAGATACTAGAGTTGCCGAACAGTGCGGGAAACCACTCTTCTCCATTTCTTACAGAAAACACGGAGTATGTAATTGCAGGCACGCGCTTCGCCATTCCAGTTGATAATCAGGAGGCTCCTATAAATGACGCATCTTTCAAGCAGAATTTTAAAAGCACGGTTTCTTTCATTGGTATTGACAAGAACTCCGGGCACATGGGCGTTTCATTCCAGGTGATCCTTCCTGGCATGGATCTGGATCTCAGCCGCGCAGGAAAAGGGCCTTCTCATGGCTGGTTTTTCTTCTCTACCTATAATACTGAGCAGGCGAGCACTTTGCTGGAAGTGAACGCTTCTCAAAAGGATAAGGACTTTATCGTAGCAATCAACTGGAAAAAAGCTGAGGAGTATGTAAAAGCAGGGAAGGGGAAGAAAATGCCAACGGAATACTACCATAATACACTCGATGAAGAAAATCATACAGCGAAATCTGAGGTTATCAGAGAGGTACTGACGCTGGATCCTGCAGAATTGAAAGACTTCGTTTATCTTATTCCATGTCCTAAGTCACCGCACGGCTGTGATGTAAATCCTACCGGCGAGTACATCGTGGGTAGTGGTAAGCTCGCTGCCTTAATACCAGTATTCTCTTTTGATAAAATAACGAAAGCGATCGCTGCAAGTTCTTTTGAAGGAGAGTATCACGGGATTCCTGTGATTAAGTATGAAGCTGCGCTTCACGGAGAAGTGAAGAAGCCGGGTCTTGGTCCTTTACACACAGAATTTGACGACAAAGGAAATGCATACACATCATTCTTTGTTTCTTCTGAGATAGTGAAGTGGAATGTTAAGGACCTTAAAGTATTGGATCGTGTGCCTACCTATTATTCTATTGGCCACCTGATGGTGCCTGGAGGTGATACAAAGAAACCATATGGTAAGTATGTAATAGCTTACAATAAAATTACAAAAGATCGTTACCTGCCTACAGGACCTGAACTTGCCCAAAGTGCACAGCTCTATTCAATCGAGGGCGATAAAATGCAGTTGTTGCTCGATTATCCTACAATCGGTGAGCCACACTACGCCCAGGCTATATTGGCAAGCAAAATTAAAGATCAGAGTGTAAAATTCTACGATATCACGAAGAACAAGCACCCATATGTCTCTATGGGAGAGAAGGGAACGAAGGTCGAAAGACAAGGAAATGTGGTGCACGTTTACATGACAGCTATCAGATCGCACCTCACACCGGATATTATTGAAGGGGTGCAAGTTGGGGATGAGGTACTGTTCCACGTCACGAACCTGGAACAGGATTGGGATATTCCGCACGGTTTTGCCATAAAGCATGCTGACAACGCTGAGTTGCTGATCATGCCTGGTGAAACAGCTACGCTGAAGTTCATTCCAAAAAAGACCGGTATTTATCCGTTTTACTGTACAGACTTCTGTTCTGCACTGCACCAGGAGATGCAGGGATATCTGAGAGTATCTGCAAAGGGAAGCAACACTCCGCTGAAATGGGGAGCCGACACTACCAAGGGTGCCTCAGGTGTTGCTGTAAACTAATATTTTAACTCCATGGCAGCGCGCGGGTATATGCGTGCTGCCATTTTTAATTATTCCTTATGAAGAAGTTAAGCCCGTTGGGGCGAATCAGCATTTTTCTGGTGATAGCCTGTATTATTACTTTGTGGTTCTTTCCCATGTGGCGTATTGATCTGGCCGCGCCGCAATACCCGGAAGGTATTTACATGAATATCTGGATCAATGATCTTTCGGGCGATGTGGAAATAATAAACGGACTTAACCACTACATAGGGATGAAAACAATCCACAAAGAAGATTTCCGGGAGTTTGTTTACCTACCCATTGCTTTAGCATCCTTTTGTGTGCTGGGTTTGATTGTATTCTTCTGGAACAGGAAGGTCGGCTATTACGTATGGTGCGGGATCTTTCTTCTGATGGCCGGGTTGTCCATGTATGATTTTTGGAAATGGGAATATGATTACGGCCACAATCTCAGTCCTACTGCACCGATAAAGGTGCCTGGTATGGCTTACCAGCCACCCCTGATTGGTTACAAAAAAATGCTCAACTTTGAAGCGCTCTCGCAACCGGATATCGGCGGCTGGTTCTTTATCATTGCAGGAGCAATTCTTGCAGGCGTTTCGATATATGAATGGCGGCGAGCGAAAACACAGACGATATGAAAATGGGCCTCACAATTTTATCCCCTTTCCTGAGCCTTTGCCTATTCTCGTGCGGTAGAGCCTACGAGCCGATCGAATACGGCAAGGACCCTTGCGCTCATTGCAGGATGACCATTGTTGATGATCGGTATGCTGCGGAGCTGGTAACAGGCAAAGGACGAGCATATAAGTTCGATGATGTCATCTGCATGAAACAGTTTATCTCGGCTCAGCAGCCAGATGACCAGTTGCTTGTATTTGTAGAAGATTATTCAAAGCAGGTCGAGGGGGCTATTGACGCAAAGACTGCAATCTATTTGCAGCATGAGTTTTTCTCAAGTCCTATGAACGGTAACTATGCGGCTTTTGCTTCAGAGGCTGATGCGGCATATTTGATGGATAGTTTGAAAGTGCAGGAGGCTAAATGGGAGGACCTTTGATGATTTCTTTGAGGCTTTTATTGTTTGTTTCGTTTGTTGCAAGTTTCCTGGGTGCTAGTGCTGCAAAATCAACTATTACACCGTCCCACATACTCCAGAAAGTTATTGACAACTCCGCTGATGGTGATACTATTTACATAAGTAAAGGGTATTACAAACAATACAACATTATTGTTAGAAAGCAGTTGGTTCTAATAGGTGAAGACTATCCGGTGTTCGATGGGGACAAGAAGCATGAAGTGTTCATTGTCACTGCTCCGAATGTTGTCTTAAAGGGCCTTCAGGTTCAAAATACAGGCCAAAGCAGTATGGTGGATATGGCAGGAATCAAGCTGCAGAATACATCAGGAGTAAAGGTGACCCATTGTAAGATATTCAATTCAACATATGGCGTGTACCTTCAAAACAGTACTAAGTGTACGATCGAAGCCAATGAGATAGCATCGAATGCGGTTGATGAGTTGCAGGCGGGCAATGGCGTACACGCATGGAAATGTAATAGCCTCCTGATAAAAGGAAATGACCTTTCCGGACACCGGGATGGTATTTACTTCGAGTTTGTCACTAGTTCCTTGATCCACAGAAACAACTCGCATAACAATATTCGTTACGGGCTTCATTTTATGTTTTCCCATAACGATACGTACAGCTACAATACTTTTCAGAGTAATGGAGCTGGCGTGGCAGTAATGTATACCAAAGGAGTAACGATGTACAAGAATACATTTTACCATAACTGGGGTGATGCGTCCTATGCCATTCTTCTAAAAGACATTTCAGACAGCAGGATTGAGTCAAACAAGTTCATCAAGAACACCATTGGGATTTACATGGAAGGAAGTAATCGCCTACATGTGGCGTATAATGAGTTTAGTGATAATGGATGGGCTATGCGCATACAGGCAAGCTGCGAAGCAAATACGTTTGAGAAAAATAACTTTATGGGAAACTCCTTTGATGTTGCAACCAACGGTACGATGATGATGAATACGTTTCGGATGAATTACTGGGACAAATACGACGGGTATGACCTTGATCGCAATGGCAAGGGAGACATTCCTTATTACCCGGTGAGTGTATATGCCGTAATCACCGAAAGGATACCAACTGCAATGATCCTTTACAGGAGCTTTCTCACTAACATTATGGAGCAGGTAGAGAAAGTCATGCCCAGTATCATTCCCGATCAGCTGAAGGATGATACACCTCAAATGAAAAAATGGAAGCTATGATCGCTATTGAGAACCTGACGAAGACCTTTGGAAAATTTAAGGCACTGGACGATATAAGTATTATGATGGAAAAGGGACAGGCTATTTCGCTGCTTGGTCCCAATGGATCTGGTAAGACCACAATAATAAAGTCCATCTTAGGTCTCGTGATCCCTGAAAAAGGCACGATTACAATCAGCGGCAATCTTGTAAAGCAGGACTGGCTCTATCGCTCAAAGATCGGCTATATGCCTCAGATCGGACGGTACCCGGATAACATGACTATTGGTCAGGTGATTGATATGATTAAAGAGTTGCGAAAGGATTATTCCGTTTACGACGAGGAGCTTATCTATGGTTTTGGACTGGATAAGATCAAAGGGAAAACCATGAAGAACCTCTCAGGTGGCACGAGGCAGAAGGTAAGTGCTTGTCTGGCGTTCTTATTCTCGCCGGATATCTACATTCTGGACGAGCCTACTGCCGGTCTTGATCCTGTTTCGAGTGAGCTGTTGAAGGAAAAGATGATAAAGGAGCGCGCAGCAGGCAAGCTAATTCTGATTACCTCACATGTACTAAGCGACCTGGAGGGCATAGCAAGTCACATTATTTACCTGCAGGAGGGAAAGCTGATGTTTTACAGTTCCGTAGAGGATCTGCAGGCAAGAACAGGTGAAATTAAACTCAATAAAGTTATTGCACAGGTTATTAAATCCGGTCTGAAGACTTCTGAACACTACGTTTAGGATCGCAAAAAGATCCGCGGCTGATACCCAATTTCAATACACAGGAATGAAAACGATCACAAAATACGTCTTGCTTGATCTCCTCAGAAATAAGGTGATTCTGGTCTACACTATTATCCTCGCAGTGCTGGCAATCAGTGTGCTGAGCCTCGATAATAATCCGTCCAAAGGCCTGCTTAGCTTGCTCAACGTGACATTGCTCTTTGTGCCAATTATAACAATACTGTTTGCGACTATTTACTTTTTCAATTCAGTTGAATTTACGGAGCTCTTACTTTCGCAGCCGACAAGACGACAGACCGTGATATTGTCGCAGTACATAGGTGTTGCGTTGTCGCTGTCTGCAGCCTTTGTTCTTGGTATCGGGCTTCCCTTGGTTTTCCTTGTGTCAGGTACGGAGTCCCTTATAATGGTTATTACTGGCGTATTGCTAACGATGATCTTTACCTCACTTGCTCTCCTGATATTTGTCAGCTCTAAGGACAAGACCAAAGGCATCGGGGTGGCAATTGTTACGGCTTTGTTTTTTTCACTTCTATTTGACGGTTTGCTGATCGCTTTTATTTATTCCTTCAGCGAGTATCCTATCGACCATGTGGTTCTTGGTATGGTAGCTCTTAATCCTATTGATCTTGCCAGGGTTCTGATGCTGCTGCAGCTTGACGTTGCTGTGCTTATGGGCTACTCAGGCGCGTTATTCAAAAAGTTTCTTGGATCCGCTACCGGGAGCATTTTCTCTTTGTTATGTATGGCGTTCTGGGTGGTTATTCCACTGCTCCTGTCATTACGCATTTTCAAGCGCAAAGACCTTTAAATTATGACCAGCCAAGCAGTGCTTTTCCTGCTGCACTGATGTGGTCAGCATTCCATTTTGGCTCCCACACCAGGTTGACCTCTGCCTGGAAACCTTCTAATGCGCCCTCCACCGCTGCCTTGGCATGACCTGTGATGATGCCACCGAGGGGACAGGATCTTGTTGATAGCGTCATTTCTACTACAATCTTGCGCTCAGCTTCATTCACCGTAATATTGTAAACAAGACCGAGGTCAACAATGTTGATTCCAAGTTCAGGGTCTGCCACTTCGTATAGCGCATTCAGTGCTTTTGTCTTCTCTGTATAGTACTTGTCTGTGATCTCCGGGTTCATCATCTTCTGAGTTTATTTACGATTATTAGGACATGTGTAAAATACCATGCTGAGGCGACGGACATCAGACTGCCGCCACCATATATGAGGATTGTTTGTCTGAGCAGAAATCCGGAAAGGAATAGGAGGAAGCCGGGCAGATAAAGGTACATCTGCCATTTTACCCAATGTTCGTTCAACAGGTCTTTGGGCATGATGTCGGGCAGCTTGTCCGGTCTGGTTTTATGCATCCACACGATGAAAGGTAGAGTTTTGAAAGTTTGACCCATGATGATCACTGTGATAAAGCCGCCAAAAAAGGAAAACCCAAATGCCGAAATTGTATTGGGTGAGACATTTCCATTTAGCGTCAGGATAGTTGTAAGGAGAACGAAAGGAATGCTTAGGAGGAATAATGCGAGAAATGTTTGTTTCATCCCATGATCCATTTGCTTTCTCATCGCTGAGCCATAGCATCGCCTGATATAGTCGGCGTAAAATACCAGCCCCGCGATGAAAAGCGTTAGGTATAGTGGTTGTCCCCACGTGCTTTTGGCTATCATACCTTCTAAAAGAAAGCAGATGAGGGCAACATTAAAGCAATAGTATGTCACATTAAGCCATTTGGTATTCTCATGCCTGCTCAGGAGGAACATAGGAATTAACCGGGCGCTTATCCCTGTCACTAACTGAAGGAACCAGCCGCCTATTCCCACCATGGCGTGTATCTTCAGGTAATGCAGGTGGTCTTCGGAAAGGAAAGCGAATTGGAGATTGAGTAGCAGTGTGCATCCAATGACTGCGGTCAATATCAGCCATACATGTGCAGTCATCACAAAATCCATAATGATATTGTTTTTTCCGCGTTTACCAGTTCTGAAAAGGTTTATCGCATGCAGAATGATTGCCAGCAGTAGCAGGAAGGCGCCTGTATAGCTCAAAGTGTTGAACGTAAACAGCCAGAAAGAAGGGATGAGCATTGCCAGACCCGCCACCATTAACCCGAGAACTAAGACTGGCACCTTTTCACTGAATAGTCTGGCCTCCGCTATTACTGGAATAAGCTGATTACTCGCGCCAAAAATGACCATACTGGCCCAGCCGAACACGGCAAGATGAATGATCGCCAGTATTTTTGGTTGAAAGTAATGTCCCGGAAAGTCATTTGCTGCATTCAGGCAAAGTACTGACACAAGTACAAGGCCGGCAGCTGCAGTTATATAGTAGGGTATTATTGCCGCCTTCGCTGGAATATGGTCGCCGGGCGGCATCATGTTGCTGACTCCTTTTTATAGATGATTAGTCGAACACCATCTTCTGTTTGCCTGTATACCAACTCATAATTTCTTTCCTTTAGTTCCGGCAGCAGGAATTTTGGTATCCTTTTATGCATCACGTAAAGTGCCATCCCTTTTTCCAGGGTTTCCAGATGCTTAAGAATCGTAACCATAGGTTGTGGCATCGGTAGTGACCGTACGTCTATTGTTGAAAGTCTGCCCTGAAAGTAAGCTTCTTTCTCCTCGAATAGCTCCTCAGATGGATTTGCGTCGTCGACCAGCGCCAGGGTACTTTCGCCTTTGGAGATATAGGTGTGGATCTCATTGGCCCCTGCGCTAAAGATTTCAGATATGTAGCCTTGCCCTTTTAATATTTTGATGAGCGGAGTAGGCTCGAAAGAGTTTACCAGCAGTAAAGTTCCACCTGGTTTCAATTCCTTTATGGCCTTCATTATTGTCTTAAACGGATCGTTGCCGTTTTCAATATCTGCTCTCACGTCCAGCCTAGTATCGTATTGCCTGTCATAAGTAGCTTTTTGAATGTTGTGTGTTTCAATTTCCTGGTGTTCTATGACAAATCCTAATGGCTTTAACTGTTCAAAGAATGTAGTGAGTTCGCATTTTCCGATCCTTGCGGCATCTGCTATCGTTACTCTTGAGGCCAGGAGTTTTCTAAGTATAGGGTTCCGCAGTTTCTTAAAGTGTGGGTTGATCGCCGCTATAGCATCTATGGCCCCGGAGTTCATTTTGATAAGCTCCGATATTGTTGTGTTTGCTGATATTACATTCATAGCCTTGTTGGTTTAAAGATTGAAGGGATGCGGCATGGCATCCCTTCAATGTAGGTTCGGGCTATTTGCTGTCCATTGCAATAGCTTTCGGAAAGAGTATGTTATTTTCCAGATGTACATGCTGTAGCAGGTCATTCTCAAACTCCTCCAGTTTGTGGAATAGTAAGGAGATGCTGTTGCACGCATTTGCGGGTGGCGTATAATCATTGGTCAGGTGTCGGATTTCTCTTGTTATTTCCCCGGCAATGTCATGATCCCTTTCCATTACCGAAATGATATTTTTCAAAGGCTCTGGTTTTGCGCTGGTGCCGCTATTGTTTTCCTGCTGCTTTATCATAGGAAAGAGTATCTGCTCTTCTTTTTTCATATGCGTAGTAAGCTCTTGTATTACTTCATACGTTTTGTTCCTGACAGTGATCAGCATTGGGTTATTAGCCCCATGATGCGCTGCAACTTTCTCCGACAGCTCCAGAAGCAGCGGGCTATTGCTTTTTACATATCCATGGTGTACGTTAACAACATAGTCTGCAAGGAATGTTAGTGTCCATGTGTTGAAGTCAAGCTGTGGTCCGGCAGCGGGTTGCGACTCAGATTGTTCCAGTTCCTTTTTTACCCTTAGAACGTCTAATCCCTGTTCCCGGCATGCCTCCTCGAGCGATCTCTTTCCTCCGCAGCAAAAGTCAATGCCAAGTTTTTTGAGTAGAGCAGCTTTTCGCATATCCTTTGCTGCAATTTCGCCGACACTCTCAGACTGGCCTTTATCATGCTTTTTTATCTCAACTTCCCATATTTCGGGACCATTAGACAGATAGGTCCAGGAAAAACAGTTCCCTTTTTCACCTAAAAGCTGGTAGTAAAGTGGCTTCGGGTCGTGGTCGTTATGTATCACCACCGCAGACCCTTCGGCTACGTTGTCAAATGCATCAAAAATGGTTGGATGCTTCATTCTTGGTTCAAGTACGGTTACATCAATAAATACATTGTTCATTATGTGTGTTTTTTATGTTTGAGAAAATAATCTGAATGTTTTAGATTGGTATGCAGATAGTTGTGCTGAGCTACTGGACCTCAGCTTGGTGAAAACGATTAGAAGCGCCCCGGAAAAGAGGCAGGCTGCGGCCAACAACAGGAGCCAGTTAGCGATAGAAC
>CAMPJV010000009.1 GCA_946886975.1 uncultured Taibaiella sp.
GAGACGCATATAGGTTCTATTACTATCCAAAACTCAATACCTATTACGACTTTCAGAATGGTGATTTTGTATATACCATGGATGGTGGGGAACACTGGCAAAAAAAGAAGCCCAAGAATGCAAAGTTGCCGGAAAAGTTAAGCCAGAAGGTCTTGATCTCAGGGCCTGTTCCTGATATCTGGCGCTTTAATGAAGAGCATCGGAAAAAACACAATGGCGTAAACACTAATTATCTGAGTAAGGAAAGCTCCGCCCAACAGACAGAAATAAAAGAAACTGCAAATAAATCCCCAAACACAAGTGAGACCGCTGGTCAGGAACAAACGATAACCACCCCGCTGGTGAATGAAGAGGAGCCTCTCGTTTCTGTAAAGGAAGTAAAGATCAAAAGGAAGCCGGTTCAGCAGCTCCCGGAGGATGAATGGGAGGCTGATATGCACATAGAAGCAGAAAAGCTGCTAAACAAAGGCAAAAAGGTCTTCTTAAAAGAAGTCATTGAGGTAAGCGATTCTTTATAGTCCTGAGTCTCTGCTATTGTATTCATCCAGGAGCCTTTGTGCGTCAGGGTCCCCTTCGAGGGAGGCATCGACAAGCAGAGCCGATCCTTTCTCAACATTCTCAGAGATCTCACATCGTGAATAGCTTTCAGCTTTCAGCCTGTCAGGATCGTCGGCGAACAGCAGAAGAAAGCCAAGCGTCTTCTTTGCAGGCGTATAACCTTGCTCAGCGGCCGAATTGAGCATTTTAAGTGCTTCGTCACATGAAAGCTTATTGTTCTGATCCTGCAGGGCCAGCGTGCCGGAGTAATACAAGGCCTCTGGAACGTTTTGCTTTATGAGCACATCGTAAATAGCAAGGGCGTCGCTCGTCTTCCCCTTTGAAACCAGAGTGCGTGCCTCCTTAAGCCGATCGCGGATGTCGTCAATGGAGAGTGTTACATCCTCCTCCTTGTTCGTCTTCTGCCATTCGGCTAATGGTTGTAAGTCCTTTTTCAATACCCATCCCTTAGAGCTCTCGCCGCTGCTATTCGTAAACTCCGTATATATGAAAGTGCCTTCTTCATCCAGAGCCTGTATTACTTCATTGGAAGGGATCAGGTATGCCGCCCGACGTGTGGCTGGGTCTGGCTTATTATGAAAATAAGCCCGCGACGCGATTACCTTATACTTGCCAAACTCCTTTTTAGCGACCGTTTTAACCGCAGTAGTTTTGTCCGAAGCGGAGGGGCTGTCATTCTGCAACGATTTCACAAGGAAGTAGCCTCCGATCAGGCCACCAAGGATAACTGCGGTCAAAAGAAGGCCTGAGGACTTCTGCTTTGGAGCCGGTTTTTGCACAGGTGGTGGTACAGACGTCCTGCTGTCCCTAAGGGAATAGGAGCTTGCAAGCGCCTGTTGATGTAGCTTCTCATTTTCCTCCTTCAGCCGTCTGTTTTCATCCATCAGTCTTGAAAGCTCTGCCTCCTTTCCTCCTTCAATGGCAGTAGTCGATGTGCTGTTGTGCAACACGTACTGGTGAAGCTCTGTACCGTTTGCAAAGCGCTTCTGAGGTTTTTTGTCCAGGCAGCGGTACACCAATGCAACTAACCATTGGGGTACGTTCATTTCCCGTTCGCGCTGTTCTTCAGGCCAGGAGGATGGAAGATTCTGTCGGCGTAGCGCCAGCATATCAGGTGGAGGTGTCTCCATGTGGGCCACCATCGTCTGGTTCCTTGCAGTTTCGCTCCTGTCCTTCAAAGGGAACGGCACCTGCCCTGCCAGCAATTCGAAAATGATCACTCCGAAGCTATATACATCGGTCTGGAAAAGAGTTTCCCCATTACCCTGCTCGGGCGCCATAAACTCTATTGCCCCCGCATGCCGAAGGCTGGTCCTCCTTTGCTCGTCAGACATTATCGCAAGGCCAAAATCCAGCAGCACATAATTGCCTGTGTGTATGTTGAATTTTACATTGTTACTCTTAATATCACCATGCTTGATGTCTGCCTTATGACAATGCTCAAGGGCATGAGCCAGATGCTCAGCCAGCTTAATGGTTTCCTTTAAAGTAAATACCGGATCGTGAGGAGGCCTAAGAAGTTCCTCCAGGTCAGGACCCTCGATGAACTCCATCTCTATGAATGGAAATGAGCCTGTTTCGGTAATGCCTGAACTGAGTATGGTCACTACGTTCGGATTCGGCTCCTCATTTACCCTTTTCAGCTTCTGCACCTCGTTCTGGAAGTCGGTAAAGTTCTTGTCCGCCGGATCTTCACTTAGTATGGGAGTTGGTAGAAGCTTTACTGCAGTGATGATCGTTCCGGTTCGCTTCGCCTTATACACTGATCCCTGACCCCCTGTTTTCAGGGCGCCCATATTCTCGAGTCCTTCCGTAATAGTGAATACTTTACTCATTTGCTGTTGTCTCCTTCCGTTGCATAGTTAAAGGCCAGTAATGCGGAATCTCCCAACATTATCTGATCGCCGTCATTGAGATGGTGGCCAATCTCCGTAGTCTGTAGCTTTATGATTGTTCCGTCAGGTCTCCGCACTTTGATCTTGTTGCGCGGAGGAACTCCCCCCTCGTCAGCATAAAGGTAGAAGCATGCCTCAGCCGGATTCCACTCAATATGAGCGTGCTGACGGCTGACGAACTTGTTCGTATTATTCTCGTTGCCGGAAGGAAAGGCTATCGTGTTTACCCGCATAAAGCCATCTGCCGTCTGCGCGTTCTTCTCACGACCAATAAAGATCTTTTGATTGCCTGAAGTAATATGATACTCTGCCTGTTCAGCTTCACCAAGCAGAACCTTTATGATCGCCGCAGTATGTTGCTGACTAAGCGAATGTTTCCTGGCGGAAATGAACAAGGCGACCGGTATACTTTCGGCCCTTATTGCTTCAGCGGGTAGCGTCTCTTCAAAAAGAACATCCATCTTCCATCCATCAGGTAAGTCAATAGCGTAATCATCTGCTATCTTCTGCACTTCTTCTCTGAAGCGCAGGGGCTGGTCAACAAAGACTGCTCCTTCGTACAGGTGGCGGTCCTCCGGTGTTGGTGCGACGATTAGCTGCACATTACGGATGGCGCTCCCCTCCCCGCCTTCTGACCTCTTAAGCTGGTCCTTTATAAAAAGCAGCAGGTGATTACGGATACTTTTTGCATCTGTAGGCGCTTCCTGCTTATTCTGAAAAAAGTCAAACATCGCTTATTGATTTACAGTATCCTGTTGAGGTGTTGCCGCACTATCAGCAGGAATATTAACTACATGTACCATACCCGTGCCAGTATCCTGAACGGGCACACCATCAAATCCTTTAATATAACCCATTTGCCTGAGAATAGGTATCACGTTGACCCCTGCCAGATTAACCGCCACACTGGATCCTTTTGTGTTTTCTATTCTTATGCAGGTCACTATATGTCCTGAACCGTTCGTCTTAGGGGCAAAAAACACATACCATCCATCGTTCATCCGCCGGTTCCTCGCTATACGTTCAGGTGTACCCGTTTTTCCTGCAACAGCAATGCCGAGCTTAGCCACTTTAGGAGCGCTCTGCTTCTTCATGTAGTCGGTCATAAGGGCCGCTGCTTTGGGGTCTTTTATGATCTGGACTCCCTTTTTGGTAGGAAGCATTGAATCTGAGACTCTGAATATGTAGCGGTTTGGCATCATGACTCCGCCGTTTGCCACCGCCGACACAGCCCGAGACATAGCGGCAGGGGAAGCGATAAGTTCTCCCTGTCCCCAGGCCATGCCAGAAATACCTCTGCCTCTTGTTCTTACAATATTGTTCGGGTTATAGGATTTACGACTTTTAAACTCAGTCTCTCTCCAGAAGTCCATCCATTTATCCTGCTGAACGGTGTTACTCAGGTTACCTTCGAAATAGTAGCCGCCCACACCACGAAGGAACATCCCGGTTTGCATATAAAGCAATGCCATCTGTTCCTCTAATTGAGTTTCGTTGGCAAGACGAATAAAGAACGGGTTGTTGGAACGGACAATTCCTCTCTCTATATTGATCACTCCTGCCTCATCTGGTTCATAGCCACGGGTGCGAATGAGGTCACCGGGCCGTACTACTATGTTCTTCTTAGCCGCGGCGAGTCCTAACTTATTGAACGCGGCTAGAGCGGTTATGATCTTCGCTGTAGAACCTGGCTGGGTCGCATGAGTGAAACCTATATCAGAGGTAGTGATCCAGAACGGAAGTCTGCTTTGCTCTGAAGCAGTCAGCAGCATCTTTTCTGGTTCGTCTAAAGCAGGCAGAGGATAGGCTGCAGAAGCCAGGACGTCACCGTTGGATGCATCCATCACGACCACAGATATTCGGCTGTTCTTCAGGCTGTCCAGGTTCTGGAGTGAGGTGTTGAGCCTGGTCTGAAGGGTTGCATCTACAGTCATCTGCACATCCCTGTTCCTTTTCTTGAACTCTTCAACCTCATGGCTGTTGATGCCGGCGAGAAGTAAAGGAGCTAGTGCGCTGTAGTCCCTTTTCAGTACCGTCATTTCGGTGGTCTGGGGAGGCAGGAATCGCTCCTTACGAAACTTCGTGGCTGTTACCTGGAAGTTTGTCTCTGGTGTTGGGAAGCCGCGAAGTTCTGCCAGGTGCTCGTATTCCGCGAAGTAGCCATTGGTGCCACCCATAAACATGCCGGTATTCAGATCTCCTACCCAGAAGAACATCTGTTCTGCAAACGGATAGAACCGGTCCAGCCTTTGATGAATCATCGCATCCAGCTTTCTTGCATCAATGCCGAGGGACACCAGCGTTGCCTTCTGAGCAGCGACAAGCTCCTGCTTGCTGGTGGCGAGTATCTTCCCTGTACGGTCATACAAGGTGCCGGCGCCAAGTCGGTTCATAAGAATTGCAATACGCGGATTGTAACTGAAGATGCGAGCCCCGCTTCTGTCTGCTACGAGGGCAGGCCGTACGATCCACTTCTCACTATTGAACAGGTAACGTGAGATGTTAATGCCTAACAACATAACACCGACCAAGGCTGCCGCAAGAGCAGGCACCAGGTTTACATCCTGCTGTTTTGAAATGTATTGCATCTGGACCTCCGATCCACGTATATGGGAGGCGGAAAGCAGAAAGCCGGCGGCAAGCATATTCAGAATTAAAGACGAGCCCCCGAAACTCATGAAGGGCAACGAAACTCCAGATAATGGCAGGGCACCAATGGAACCACCAGCTATCAAAAGGAACTGGACAAAAGTCGCAATGCCTATACCTGAACATAGATAGAAGAGGAATGACCTGCCCGTTTGCCTGCCGATGATTATTGACCGGTGCAGGTAAATAAGGAACAGAATAAAAACGCATAGTATACCTGCCCAGCCAAATTCCTCACCAACAGCAGGGAGGATCATGTCTGTATGCGCTTCCGGAATAGTCTTGGAAAAACCTTCACCTATACCCTGCCCTGACACCCCGCCACTCGACATGCCCCATATAGCATTGGCAATGTGGTCACCGCCAAATACCTCATTGTTCCAGGGGTCCTGCCAGATAGCTTTACGATCAACCAGCCGCTGCATAGGACCTGGAATCACGCGCGCGAGGAAGGGCATTTTGTCCAGCAGCAGAAAGCCTGCCATAACTACAAGGATCATCACAGACGACTCGCTTAAACCTTTGCGAACGAAGAAGGAAGTCAGGAAGACAAGCAGCACAACAACCCCGGTAGCAATCCAAACATTTTTCAGTATCCAGATGGCAAGCACATAGAGAACTACCGTGCCTATGGCATAGACGAAATCTCCTCTCGAGAAGGAGAAAAGTATGATGAAGGTAAAGCAGCACACCATTGCCGGACCGAGGTCGCCAAGCGTTAGGTAGAGAAAGATGGCCACGAGAATCGCAATAAGCGCAAACCGAAAGAACGACCAGCGTCTATGCCAGTGGGCGTACTCTGAAATGAACTTTTCATTAGTAGTCAGGAAGCCCGCAAGAAATATAAGGAGCAGAAACTTAACCACCTCGCTGGGCTGGAAGCCGAATAGATTGACCTTTACTCCGCTTCCTTCAGGACCTGTACCGAATAGTATGGTTAAGATCAACAGACCTGCAGCAATGATCGCCCAGGGGAAGCCATTGGCGGCGCGGCGGTGATCCTTCAACACAAAGAGCCGATACACGGAAGAGTCGGTTGTGAATATCCGCAGGTCGAACAAGAGGATGACAACTATGCAGGCTATGCCGCCGAGGAAATAATAAAATGTACTCTGTGCAAGAAAACGGTCACGTAGAGGGTCTTGCAAACTGAAAAGTGTGAGGATGGATATCCCGGTAAGGAGCATCAGCACTGGCAGGATGAGCTGATCTGCCTTAGGGAAAGGGAAGGTACGGATCAGGTGCAGTAGTAAAATGGCGACGAGGAAAGTGAAAGCAATGATCGGGTACCACTTAATCACCTCCTCTGGCGTCCTGACAATTAGCGCCTTTTCCCGCTTGAGGTTGTTGAAATCGCGGGTGGCAAATAATCTAAGGGTGTGAGGCGCCTGGCGAAAGGTAAGCTCTGCATCATCGTCGAGCGCCTGAACGCCTTTTGAGGAGCCGAACTCAAATCCCGGCTTCAAAGGCAGGACTTCATACCCTTTGCCATCAGGCAAATGATCAAAACTAAACTCACCCTTACTGTCCGTACGGGCGTACACGGTAATGGTTTGGAGTTTTCGCCGACCAGACGAGTCGAGGAGATAAAGCTTTTTTACTTGTCCCTGCACGTCCGTAGCGAACCTAACCTCTTCTTCGGATGTTTCACCACTGTAAAGGCTGTCCTCAGGGACAACCATGTTCAGGCGAAGCAATACGCCCGCTACAGGATCATCTTCCTGATCGAGAATTTCGCCGCTAATGCTATACTTGCCCATTCCTGCGTCAGCAGATGCAGTCAGGGCAGCAGGTGCTTTGGCTTCCTTTTCATAGAGCAGAGAGTCATCACCAGTGAAACCGATAAGATACCGCGACAGACGGGCTCTTTTCTTATAGGAAATACCTCCTTTTGCGTATGCTTCATCTGCATTTACAAAGAAGCGCTTCTTGTTAAGTTCACCTATGTTGTCGATGAATACATCTCCAGAAGCAAAGCCGTTCTGAATAGCCTTGCCGGCTAGTGCAACGTCGACCGGATCTTCAAAGTAGTATCTGGAAAGCAACAATTCCTGCAGACGCTTCGCAGGCTCGGGGCCATTGATGTTGACCATGCTGCCATCCCTGAGGCGTGCGGGGACTTCATCAAAGTTGACCTTCTCAATACTGTAAAGCCTGGTGAATAAAAGCGTAAGGATGACGCCTGTCAGTATCAAAAATATCCTCTCGAGATTCCGTTCTTTCAGTCTTTCAATTAACGCCATAGTCTGGAGGTGCCTGAATCGTTCTGTGACAAAAATGAGTCATTCATTAACCCGCTAATGCTTAGGTCCTGGGGCAGCAGGAAATTGTACTGGACAGGCACATCGCAGTTCTGGAACTTTACATTCCTGAGATGTAAGCCCTTGCTACCCGAAATGATCGCTACTGAGAAATCCCGGAAAATGATATTCTCCAATACTACATATTGAGCGCCCGGAGAAAGTAAGAATACGGGTCCGCGGAAGGAAGAATCAGCATCAAGGATGATCCCATTGCCATTTATAAGCAGTGAGTCGCGATCAATAAGAGTAGTGTCTGTAATGTTGATGATGGTATCGCTGGCTGCTGCGCGGAGATAAAGCAAATTGCCGCCATGTGCCACACTATCCTGCAAAGCGGACTCTAGTGGACTCTTCTCTACCGGCGCCACCGCAGCAGGAACAATAATGTCCTGTTTCTTATCTCGCGTAAAGTACCAGACTACTACCGCTATTATGATGAGGAGCACCAACAAAGCTGCACCCAAAAGCAAGGGGTTCGGTTTCTTCCTGACTGCACCCTCAGCACCATGGGCTTCCTGGGTCGGTTCTATCGGCGCTGGAGTTGCTTCTTTGTGATCGGGCTGTTCTCTGGCTATCTTCTCTACGATTGGCCTGGTGGCATCGTGCTTAGTGCGTTCTTTGTCATTGTGAACAAGCACCACGGTTATGTTATCCTTTCCTCCGGCATCATTAGCGGCCTTAATAAGCCTAGTAGCCTTTTGCTGAAGGGAATCCGCGCTTGTGAGCGTAGATACCATCACGGAGCTATTCACTAAATCGCTCAGGCCATCGGTGCAAAGCATCAGGATATCGCCAGGCAGGAACGGAGAGCTATCTATATCAAATGAATCAGGTTTGTTGTGAAGGTGGGGATCGAAGCCGAGGGCTTTGTTGATCTCATTTCGCTTGGGGTGGTTCATCGCGGACTCCTCCGTGAGCCTGCCGGAGTCTTCAAGGTAGCCGACAAAGGAGTGATCTTTTGTGACCTTGACGAGGGATTGATCCCGAAGAAGGTAAAGCCGGGTATCGCCAATATGGGCGTAATGGAACTTATTGTTCGCGAGGTCGGCGAGGACGACTGTGAGGACGCAGGCCATATGGGCATTGCCATTGCCCCTCTCCTTCTCCTCGGATATGCGGGAGTTGGCAAGACGAAGGGCGGCGTGAAGCGTCTGCTCAACATCTTCGAAGGGGGACGACAGAACCTCTATGATCGTGTCCCTGGCGAGAGCGGCTGCTATCTCTCCACCCTCATAGCCGCCCACTCCATCTATGGCGCAGGCAAGGATGTACTTCCCATCAAGAATATGCTGCGCTATAAAGGCATCTTCGTTGTTATCCCTGACTCGGCCGGTATCTGTAGCACCAAAGAAGTTGTCAGCCATCAGATCTATGGGATTTTCTTATTTCTCCAAAGTGGGCCAGCAGCAATAAGACGCAAAGCACCAGAAGGGAAATGGACAAGATTTGGGACATGCTATGCTTTAAAAATATTTATGCCAACAATGCCGTTGAGTACTATGTGAGAGTTGATAGGCAGTTCTGTCCAGGAGGGTGCTTTCTCATCACTGCGCTGGATTTCCTTTTCATTCAGAATAGTCTTCTCCCCGAAAGACGAGAGATAAAACTTGCTATCGCTGCGATCGAAGCGGATCTTCAGGTGAGGAGTGTTGACCCAGTCGGAGGGTATCCTGAACAGACGCGGAGCTCCGGTCTCGGCTTCGTTGCCGGATATCGTGATCTCATCATCGTTAATGATGTATTCGAGCTTTTTTCCCGTATAGGACTTATCAGGAAGTATGGTCTCTAACCTTGCACGGCCTGCCTGGGCGTTCTGGTTCTGCCAGGTGGAAGCCTTTGGCGCAGCTACGTCAACGTAGGGCAATTCGTAGTAGCCTTCGCTGTAATAGTGGAATGCCTGCAGTACGTCCTGGTTGATATCGAGCGTCTGGGCTATACCCGTCTGGCGAGGTATGTAGGTGACGCGGAGGTTGTCCTGCTTTTGGATATTGGTGTCGGGCAAGAGCTTTCCTATAAAGCCTTTGTCCCCACGATTGTAGTCTGGGTGGGAAACGAAGCGGAACACCCACTTATTTGAAGAAGGAACTACGTTCTTGCCCTTAGCCCGATAGTCCTGCAGGAGTTCATGAAACTCTTTTACAGACTCCTGAGTAATAAGGCCGAAGAGGCCTTTCTTCTTTTCCATGAAATCCTTGTAGTCCTCGGTGTTGAAGCAAATAATATACTCGTGGTAGAAGACTACGCGATCTGCAAAGGAGAGCTCCTTGATGGATTCGTGGAACTTTTCGATGATATAGTGGTAGACCTCGTCGGGAGTGAGAGATGGCGGCAAGTCATCCTTGGGGGAAACATCGTCCTTGAGGAACCATTGATGCATGCCTATGCGCTGCCAAAAAGTTTTCTCTGGTTTCATATTGAGGTCTTAAATTAATATTATAACTTATAGCTTGAGCTTCCTATTATTTATTGGAATTATTGTGCCAAGGTAAGAAGCGGGGGTAATTGCCGGTCCATATTGTGTGGAAGGGCGGCCAAAGTTGGATGGAGATAAACCACCGCGTCGAAAAACACCCTACCTTATAGAGACCTTATAGAGACCTTTTAGAGACATTATAGAGAGGTAACTCCAATGGTACTTCAGTGTATCTTCATGAACAGTAGCAGGTAGCTTTTGTAGCAAACGCAGTCGTACTACTCATCCCAACGGTCGGAAAAGGGGGATAGGGCAAGGCGAACTTTACAATAAATTGATATATAATAGCGGCGACCACTTAATTTTTTTCTACCTTGAGCTAACAATTTTCCGTAAAAGACCGTCTTACAGTTAGACAATCTCCAAAACTATTTTATGAAAAAACTATTATCTACATTAATTATCCTGCTGGGAGTGTACGGAGCTTACGCTCAGATCGTGCCCTGTAACATTCAATTTACTGTTAGTTCACAGCCGGGCGCCACGCAGGTAGTGACTTTGACCAACAACTCGACCTTTACGACCATACCGGGGTCAAATCCTTCTATGTGGATCCAATGGGGGGATAACATCACGCAATCCATTTCTCACACGAACGGATTGTCCTTTAATCACACATATGCGAGTGCGGGCAACTATATTATTACAGTAGGAGCGACGCATTACGATTCAATAAACAGTGTATTGGTTTGCAGCAGCACTGACACACAACTCATTAGCGTTGCAGCGCTACCGTGCTCCACTTCTATTACCAAGGTTAACAATGGCGGCGGATCATATACGTTTACAGCCAACAACATAGGTGGCGGTACCGGCATTTCGTATACCTGGAATTTTGGTGATGGATCGCCGACGGTGTCAGGTTCGCCCGTGACACATACGTATACCACTACCGGAAACTATACCGTACACGTGACGTCGACAAGTGCGTCCTGCCAATCAGGAGCGAGCACTACAGTGCAGCACTTTAATGGCACGCTGAACTGCGCCCAGCTAAATGCGACATTCACTACACTCGGAACCGGCTTTACACGCAACTTTGCTAACAACTCCACTCCGACGAACAACATTCCGGGAGCTTCAATAATCAAGGTTGGACACTGGAACTTCGGAGATGGCGGTACTGCTGTGAGCAGTGCATACCTGACCCCACATACTTATGCTTCCACGGGCACTTATCTTGTGAAACTCGTAAACAACTGGGTGGATAGTAATACGAATGTGGTGTACTGCACAGACAGCTTTACACAAACAATAACAATCACAACGCCTCCGCCGCCACCAAACGTGATCTCGGGCTATATACTCTGGGATTCAACTATTGCACCTGTAATGAACCAAGCAAGTTTTAAAGTATGGCTTATCACATTTGATGCGAATACCAATATGCTAACAGCCGTTGACTCTCAAACGGTGAGTGGGTATTTTGCAGCACCTTATTCTTTCTCTGGGTATCCAGCAGGAACTTACAGAACAAAGGCTGCAGTGTTGGCTGGTACACCGGCTGCGGGCACATTGATGCCAACATATCATGATTCTTCACTGTTCTGGAATACTGCATTGCAGATAGCGCATACGGGAGCAAGTTCTACAAACAAGAACATTAAGATGAAGACAGGTATTAACACAGGAGGCCCTGGCTTCATAGGAGGCAATGTAACCCAAGGTGCTAACAAGGGAACTGGTGCGGGAGTGCCAAATCTGCTCGTGGCACTACTTAATACATCTTTTAAGATTGTGGACTTTACCTATACAGATGCTAACGGAAATTATAGCTTTGCCAGCGTTCCACTGGGAGACTATATAGTGTACCCGGAGTCTATGAACTATACTACTACACCGTCTTCGGCTATTAACCTGACGAGCGGCCAGATGGTTGTGAATGGCATTGACTTCAAGCATACTCCAACTGATATCAAGCCTATCCCTGCGGGTATTAATGACCTTCCAAACAGTGACTTGTTCACCGTTTATCCTAACCCATCCAAGGGGAATGTTCAGATCAACTGGACCTCAACCATGACTGGAAAGGTAAATATCAGTGTAGTGGATATTACCGGCAGAGAGGTTATGACCCAGGAAGCTAAGACAAGCGGCGCAACGACAATCAACCTTGGTCACTTGCAGAATGGCATTTACTTCATTAAAGTAGCCGGCAATAATGCTCAACACACAGAGAAGATCGTATTGCAGCATTAATTAAAGCAATTATTAACACATGTGAATAAAAATGGGACCTGCAGAGGTCCCATTTTGGTTTTTTTAAGAAAACCTTACTATTGTAAATCTTATATTTGCTATAGCTGTACCTGTTGCAGCTATCAGAGGATATATCACTATTTCAAGAGACTAATTATGGCAGGGAAGCTGTTCCGATATGTGTTAATGAGCTGCATAATCTTACTATCAGGTATTACTGCCTCATTTGCGCAAGACGATGCACAAACCTTCAGGAATTTCCAGTTTTCGTTCAACCGGGTGAGCCAGGCGTGGATGACTTACAACGATACTATCAGCCGCACTTTCAAGCAGAAGGGGCTTGCGTACCCACCACATCAGATTTACCTCAGGTCCTTCAAAAGTAACAACGAAATGGAGCTTTGGGCAAGGGACAATGACACTGCAGCCTACACTCTTGTGAAGACATACCGTGTTTGCGCACTATCCGGAATACTAGGCCCTAAGAGGTATGAGGGAGATCGCCAGGTGCCTGAGGGGATGTACTTTATTGATGACTTTAATCCCAAGAGTGACTTTTACCTGTCAATGCTTCTGAACTATCCCAACTACTCCGACATGGTACTGGGAGACAAGAAGAAGCCGGGCGGTGATATCTATATTCACGGAGGTTGCGTAACTGTTGGTTGCCTGCCATTGACGGATGTATTTATCCAGGAACTCTATGTCCTTTGTCTTAATGCCAAACTAAACGGGCAAAACTATATACCTGTTCATATCTATCCTACAAGGTTTAATCGTACAGGTCTGAACTTCCTAGGCAGGAGCTATAAGGATGATGTAGAAAAGCAGAAGTTTTGGGTGAACCTCAAGGCGGGCTATGACTACTTCGAAAAGACCCATAAGATCCTTCCGGTGATGTATTCCTCTGACGGGAAGTACGTATTCCAATAAGCCATTACCTGCGATTGCTTTAACTTCGTGCTAATAGAGAGACTTAAAGGGCAGGAAGGGTGAAAAGCATCATAAAGCGAATCAGGAGCAGGATTTTCCTTGCGGTAGCATTTCTTACGCTAAGCATATTTTACATTTCCTGTGAGAAGGAAGTCAATATTGACCTAAATACGGGGGAGCCGAAACTGGTGGTTGATGGCCAGATTGAATCAGGTGGGCCGCCAGTGGTAATACTCACTAAGTCAATTGGATACTTTTCAAAAATTGATCTGTCTACCCTGGAGAACGCGTTTGTGCATGGCGCAGTGGTGAAGGTTTCCGATGGAAATACAACCATAACCCTGAAGGAATACTCGCTGGACACGGGGGTCAATGGATTTAATAAGTTCTTCCTCTATTCCATAGATACGGCTGATTTTACGGCGCTAAACTTCAAGGGGGTTACGGAGCAATACTATAAGCTAAGTATTGAATATGAAGGCAAGACGTATGAAGCCACAACGAAGATTCCGAGGGTGCGGCCGATTGACTCTATGTGGTTCAGAAAACCTGCCGGGGAGCCTAAGGTGGAGACGGCGGTGTTGATGTATATCAAGTTTACTGACCCAGACACACCGGGGAACTATATCCGCTACTTTACCAGGAGAAATAATGATCTATATCTGCCAGGATTTAACTCTGTATATGAAGACGATATAGTAAACGCTACGACTGTAGATAGCCTTAACCTGTCTGCAGGCTACAACAGAGCGAAGGAACCCAACTTTGACTCATTAGGATATTTCTTCAGGGGAGACACTGTATCGCTGAGATGGTGTGCTATTGACCGGGGGGTATTTGATTTCTTCAGGACCTATGAGTATGCCACGGGAACAGTGGGCAATCCATTTGCCTCTCCTGTTAACGTTATCTCTAACATAAGAGGAGGAGCTTTAGGCGTGTGGGCAGGGTATGGCGCGTCGTATGCTGATATTATCATATCGAAGTAGCGGCTATGCGCATATAACTGTTTTCTAACGCAGTTTGCTGCTACGGTAATTCTTTTGCATTTTTACAGGTTATAACCAAGAATAAAGATGGCTGAAAACGAAAAAGTTCATTGTCTCATTATAGGTTCAGGACCAGCGGGATATACGGCTGCGATTTATGCTGCGAGAGCAGGACTTAACCCTGTATTATACCAGGGGCTGCAGCCAGGAGGACAACTGACCATTACGACAGATGTTGAGAATTACCCTGGCTACCCGGAAGGGATCATGGGTCCTCAGATGATGATAGACTTTGAAAAGCAGGCACAGAGGATGGGAGCCGATATCCGATGGGGGTATGCAACTAAGGTCGATCTTTCGAACCGTCCGTATAAGGTGGAAATAGATGAGGAGAAATGGGTGGAAGCAGACGCGCTAATCATTGCAACAGGAGCCTCGGCTAAGTGGCTAAATATACCATCAGAGCAACGTCTGAATGGGCATGGTGTATCGGCCTGTGCTGTCTGTGACGGATTCTTCTTTAAGGGACAGGAAGTCGCTATAGTGGGAGCTGGAGACACGGCATGTGAGGAGGCATTATATCTTTCTAAGCTGTGCAGCACTGTGCACATGATCGTACGGAAGGGAGAGGATGGCATGAAGGCCAGTAAGGTGATGCAGGACAGAGTAAAGAAAACTGCCAACATAAAGGTGTACTGGCACAGCGAAACGGACGAGGTGATAGGTGACACTAAAGTGGAGGCAGTAAGGATAAAGAACAATAATACGGGAGAACTGACAGAGATACCTGTGAAGGCTTTCTTCGTGGCGATCGGTCATGAGCCGAACTCTAAACTCTTCCAGGGATGGCTGGAGATGGATGAGGCTGGCTACCTGATCACTCAGCCAGACTCAACAAAGACTAACATAGAAGGGGTATTTGCCTGCGGAGACGTTCAGGATAAGATATACCGCCAGGCAGTGACTGCGGCAGGAAGCGGATGTATGGCTGCACTTGATGCTGAGCGATATTTAGGAGCGCTTGAGCATGAGTTGGCAGAGCTGCACGCTGCTAAGTAGCCTCTTGTTCTTTAATACATAACTAAAACCTGGCCTTTGCCAGGTTTTTTCTTTTCTAAAAAAGCGGCAATTGACCGTTCCTTATTCGTCTGAAATCGCTTGTGTTCCATTCCATTTCAGTCTGATTAAGTCCATACTTGCGGCAGTACAGCTGAAACTGAGTCTTGATAAGCTCGGCGAACTTCCCGTCTCCTACGATACGATTGCCCCAACGACTGTCATTCACACTGCCTCCATGACATTCGCATATCTGGTGCCACACCTTGTCTGCTCTGTCTGGAAAGGCTTTGTATAACCAGTCTTTGAAGATGTCTCCAATTGCACCATTCAACCTTACTACGGTGTACCCCGCCCATCTGGCCCCGGCTTCCGAAGATGCTCTTAGGACATCATGCATGTGCATATCATTTAAGCCGGGAATAAGGGGAGCGTTCATAATACCTGTCGGCACTCCGTTCTTTGCAAAGGTCTCTACTACTTTCAGGCGCGACTTATAGGATGCAGTCCGAGGTTCAAGTACTCTTCGAAGATCTTCATCTACTGATGTTATGGAAGTGAATATCCGAACGAGATTGAACTTGTTGAGCTCCTTTATTATATCCAGGTCGCGAAGTACCAGCGCATTCTTTGTAAGTACACCGACGGGATTGCGATACTCAAGACATATCTCCAGGAGCTTGCGGGTGATCTTCATCTTCCTTTCTATGGGCTGGTAGCAATCGGTGTTACCAGACAAGGATATTACAGCCGGTTCCCAGTTCTTATTCTCAAAGAGCTTCTTAAGCAATGCGGGTGCATTCTTCTTTACTATTATCCTGCTCTCAAAGTCAACACCTGCGCTATAGCCCCAATACTCGTGTGAATTACGTGCATAACAATAAATGCAACCATGCTCACAGCCCTGGTATGGATTGGCGGAATACATCATGCCCACATCCGGACTGGTAACTTTATTCACCAAGGTCTTGTTGTCGTCATAGATGTATTCGGTCTTTCTCGTTTCCTTTTCCCAATCATCTATGGACTCTATGTGCTCCTGCACATACTCTCCTTTAAGGAAACGATTCTTTGGGTTGAATTGGGCTCCCCTTCCTTTGTCAAACCTGTCGTCTGATGTCTGATTAACCATAACTCTCCTTTCTATTTAAGCTCTCGGATCAGGTTTGATCGGAACCTTATCCATTCTCTCAACTTCTAAACTCGGGAAGCCAAATTCCTCTACTACTTTGCCCTGAATCAGATAAGTCCCTTCTCCCTTAAAGGGTGAATGAGCAAGCGAAAGAGGGAAGTGGGTTGTATCAAAGAAATCATTATTGACATCTATGAAGGTGCCGAAGTTCATGGTTTCACCTCTTGCCGTACGTGTGTACTTTAATGCTACAAAATGTCCTATCATCCGTACTGTTTCACCTATATGATCCATCATATTGAGTGCAAGAACATCGCCCCGATAGTCAGTTCTGAGAAGATCAAACGGAGTGACTGAGACTGGAAAACCTAAGAGTTCTATTTCGTCGTAGGCGTCCTCTACCGGGTCTCTGTTAAAGGCTGGCAACAGGTATTCCTTTGCTTTTTCCTGAAAGAGCGTAACACCTTCCAGAACTCTATGCTGCCTGCCCAGCAGCATGTGAGATTTCCAAAGCAGCTCCTTCTTATTGTTCCCAGTAAAGCGCAGCGCCCCGATACGTATCAGTATGCTCAATTGCTCAAGCCTTATGTGGGTACGGGCAATAAAGTCTTCGAGGCTTAGGTATGGACCACCGCTCCGCCGGTCTAGAAGTATGGTCTTTACCAAACTCTCGTCAAGGTTCTGAACGTGTACAAAACCAAGGTAGATGTCAGTACCATAAATAGCCGTCATGTATTCGCTCGTATTGATGCAGGGAAGGTTTATGGAAGCGCCAGCCCTGCGGGCTTCATTCACATAAACGCGCGTGCGGTAGAAACCGCCGAAGTTATTGATGACGGCTGTCATGAACTCCAAAGGGTAATGCGCCTTCAGATAGAGGCTCTGGTAGCTCTCCACCGCGTATGAAGCAGAGTGGGCCTTACTAAAGCTATAGCCCGCAAAGCTTTCGATTTGACGCCACACCTCTCTTGATACCTCTTCAGGGTAGCCTTTCTGTTTGCAGTTGCTGAAGAACTTATTAATAATCTCTTCCAGTACCTTCCGCTTCCGGGCCTTTCCGCTCATCAGCCTTCTTAGCAGGTCAGCATCTGCAAGATCAAGCCCGGCAAAGTGGTGACATATTTTCAGCACATCCTCCTGGTACACCATCACACCATAGGTCTCCCTTAGCTGTTCCTCCATAACAGGATGTAGGTACTCAAACTTGTCAGGGTTGTGGAAGCGGTAAACGTACTGTCTCATCATGCCGCTCTTTGCTACTCCCGGCCTGATAATAGAGCTGGCGGCCACGAGCGTGAGATAGTCACTACACTCCAGCTTCTTCAGCAAACCTCTCATGGCAGGGCTTTCTATATAAAAGCATCCTATGGTGTCCGCACTCTTTAACTGTCGCTTTACCTTCTCGTCCTCCATGAACCTGGTGGTCGCGTGGATGTCTAGACGCTGGCCGCGGTTCTTCTCAATGATCTCTACAGCTTCATTTATATGGCCTATTCCCCTCTGACTTAATATGTCGAACTTTTCAAAGCCTAACTCTTCTGCGACATACATGTCTATCTGTGCAGTTGCGAAGCCTTTTGGCGGCAGGTCGAGGGCGGTGTATTCGGTTATGGGCAGTTCCGAGATAAGAACACCACCGGCATGGATTGTTCTCAGATTAGGAAAGTCGTCGCCAAGGTTATTACATACTTTCAGGATAAGATCTGTGATCTCATTCTTATTGATCAAGCTTTCGGGATCGTTCACCAGCTGGTCTATCTCTCTTTTGGGCAGACCGTATACCTTTCCAAGCTCCCGCACCATACTCCTGTCCTTAAAAGTGCTCATAGCCCCAAGCAGCGCTGCATGTCTGCGGCCATACTTTCTGAGGATGTAGTCGAACACATCGTCCCTGTCCTTCCAGCTGTAGTCTATGTCAAAGTCCGGCGGGGAGGAACGCTTTGGGTTCAGAAAGCGCTCGAAGTACAGGTCGAGCTTTATGGGGCATACATCTGTGATGCCAAGGCAATAGGCCACCACACTATTGGCGCCACTACCCCGCCCCACATGGAAGAACCCCCGTGACTGACTATAGCGTATGATATCCCAGGTAATGAGAAAGTTTGCCTCAAAGCCCAGCTGACCGATGATAGCCAGCTCCTTCTTTACCCGCGCGAGGCCTTCTTTACTGTCGACACCGTACCTGACACGGCAACCATCCACGGCGAGCTTCTCAAGCAACAGCTTGTCATCATACCTGCTTGCGCCGTATATCTTCTTATTCTTAGGCGTGCTAAAGTCGAAGTCGAAGCTGCATTGCCCGAGTAGCTTGCTGGTGTTGGCAATGATCTGAGGAAAGGCTCTATACTGCTCCAGCAACAGGTGACGTGGTGAGATCACCTCGTCGCCCCGAGCTACCTGGCCGGGTTGCAGCTGAGATAGCAAAAGATTATTGTTGATAGCCCGCAGCTGCCGGTGCAGTTTAAAGCCTTCCTCGTTTTCAAAGCTTACAGGGTTCAGCATCACACAGCGGTGGATAGCCTGTCCGCTGGTTTTCCATAGTTGATTGAGTTCAGAGGGGCGTACTCCGATGTATTCGTATTCTTTTAGTGATGCTGCATCCTTTGTGCCGTAGGGATATACTACAAATACATGCTCCAGGCCATCCGCAGTGACAGGAGTATTGTCAAGATTGAAAGCTGTTATCAATTCATTCAGCTCACGGAAGCCATGGTTGTTCTTTGCTATTCCTATGAACTTTAGCTTATCGCCGTCGCGAAACTCTATGCCGACCAGTCCGTTGAAGCCTCTTTCCTGCGCGGCTTTTATAAAGTCAAATACTCCAGAGCTGTTGTTGATATCAGTCAGCACAGCAGTGTCGTAACCCTGCTCCATCAGCTTCTCCACTAAGGCTGTTGGACTGAGGGTACCATACCGCAGGCTATAATAACTATGAACATTCAACAACATTTCTTTCTCCCCTCCTATGCTCTTATTCTCACCTTACCATTTTCATCTATCTCATTATTCCTCAGCGTAGACATCCTCTTCACCGACTCCGATCCGAAGCGCATCCTGATCCTGTCCATGGCCTGACAAAGGTTTATCTGGGTGAGGGTGTCGTTGAAGAGATCTATCTGGTAGCTGCCGGATACCAGGCTGCTGAACCTGACGCCGACGAGCCTGACGAGCATTCTCCTGGAATACAGCCGCTGAAACAGCTCCATTACCTTCTGCATGATGGCGTTGTCTGACGACGTGGGCGCTATATGGCACTGCCTGACATGGGTATCGAAGTTGGAATACCTGATCTTGAGCGTGATGCAGGAAGTCAGCCTTTGCTCCTTGCGGAGGGTAAATGCCAGCTCATCTACCATTGCGGCAAGAACACGCCTCAGCATATCCATATCCGTTGTGTCCTTGTCAAAGGTATTTTCTGTACTCATGGATTTCCGGTCGTGGTAGGGCACTACTGGTGTGTCGTCTATGCCGTTGGCTTTCTTCCAGATGATCCGTCCATTGTCGCCGAGGGCGCTTTCCATAAGCTCCACAGGCATCTGCTGAAGCGTCTGCACTTTGTCTATGCCCATGTTGCGGAGCAGTGTGTAGGTCTTGTCCCCAATCATAGGAATCTTCCTGATGGACAAGGGAGCCATAAATGCCCTTTCGGCTCCTTTCTTCACTTCCAGCTCCCCGGACGGTTTCGCCTGACCGGTAGCCACCTTCGACACCGTCTTATTAGCGGAAAGCCCAAAGGATATGGGGAGTCCGGTCTCTTTAATTATCCTTTGCCGCAGTTCGCCCGTCCATTTAAAGCAACCGAAGAACTTGTCCATTCCTGTCAGATCAAGGTAATGCTCATCTATAGAAGCCTTTTCCACCACGGGCGCTCTTTCGGAGATTATGTCGGTCACCTCCCTGGAAAGCCTGCCATACTCATCCATGTCACCCCTAACCACCTCGGCATGCGGACAGAGCTGCCTTGCCAGTTTCATGGACATAGCGCTGTGAATGCCGAACTGCCTTGCCTCATAGCTACAGGAGGCCACCACTCCCCTGTCTGATAGTCCCCCAACTATCACAGGCCTGCCATTCAGATTCGCATTCTTACGACGCTCTACGGACACAAAAAAGGTGTCGAGGTCCAGATGAACAATATGCCTTTCCATCATTGACGCTTTTTACAAAGATACTAAAAGTATCTGAATAATGGTATCAATAATGGCTAAAAATATTTGAGTACCCGGGATACACGTACGTGGCCTGCAATGGGAGCCGGAAAGCCTCAGCAGGCGCGGGGAATAAAAAAGCCGGTCAGTTGACCGGACTTTTAGGAAAATAATTAAACTAAGGATGTTTTGTCCTATTCCTTGGAGGCTATGCCGGACCCGGCAGGATCTTCAGATACGGGGGGCGTATTGACGCCTTCGCCTTCGCGGGCTATGCGCTCTTCATTGGAAAATCCCACACCGGTCCCTTTGTCCCGGGGAGCAGCACCTGTGTTCACAGAGGATGTATCAGTACGCTCCTGGTCTGTGAGGTTACTAAGGGCCTCATCGCCGCCTTCTCTTTGAGGACTCTGATTAGGCGTGGTCTGGTTGGGGCTTTCTTTTGGAGACTTCTTTTGGTGCTTTTGAGGATCGTTTTGCATGGTGATTTGATTTAACTTGAATATGGTTCCTATATATGGCATAAAGAACATGCCAGTTAATGGTGTTTGGAGGACTTGGGTAGATCCAGTATAGATTCAGTGAACATTCAATGGAGAAGCAGTGTAACTCCGCTTGTACTACGCTCATACTCCGATCTGACAGTAGGATTATGCCGAAATAGGTTTATACGAGAAATCGCGACCTCAGTCCAACCGGGAATGCACGGGGACTTAACCCTTCCGCCCTACGGGCACCTTCCCTTAAGACCCACCAACAAGTTGGGGGCAAGACCCACCAACAAGTTGGGGGCAAGGAAGGGAAGGAGTTTCCGACGCGAGAATGAG
>CAMPJV010000010.1 GCA_946886975.1 uncultured Taibaiella sp.
TATGTAATTGTCAGCCATTTATCTTCTCCTCTCAGCCAAAAGTAAACAGGAGTAGGGAGAAAGAAAAATGAAGTTTTGCCGCTAAATACCCCCAATATTCACACCTTAGGGAGTAGTAAAACCCGGAGTTTTCAAGGTACATTTAAGGAAGTTAATTTCAACTCCACCCATTATGGATATCAAAAGGCTAAGAAAGACGATTGGTGTACTGGCTATTATGCTGACCGTTTGCGGGGGTAACTCGCTACGTGTGCTTGAACATACACAGGGAAGGGCAGTAGAGTTCGTGTCAGTGCTTGCCCTGGGAATGGTGCTTGGCGCACTAATATTTGGGATAAGGATGTACTTCAGAATGAAGTCGAAAGCCGGAAGGGAGGTTATATAACCAAGCCAAGCCGTATTACGTTGCCGTACTTTCCGCCCGGACTGCGGGAGGCGTATGCTTAGCAGCATAGAGCTTGCGCCACGAGAGTATCAGGATAATCGTAATAAAGCTGCTCACCGCGCCAAACATGATGTTCCAAAGGGTGAGGAAACAAAACAGCATCAGCAGGGTGGCGCCAAGGCGTGGGCGAAGGATAAAAAGCAGGACAGACAGCAAACCGAATATGCCAAACCCAAGGAAAATACTCTTCATCATTGTGCTCATGGGGTCAATGCCTGCCATGGAGGCAAACATGGTCCAGGGGCCAAGCTGGCCTGCGTAGTCTCCCTGAGCAGGCCTTATGTAGTCTCCAAGTGTAAGCGCATGGTATCCATCGTAGGCCATGTAGCCTGCGTTGGCTGCGATAAGAAGTACGATGATTATTTTCAGGATGGACTCTCCCATGGTTCAATAGCATAATAAAGATAGGAAGCTACAGGAAAATATACTCGTGCAGCAGGATAGGATATATTCCGAGGCAATAAAAAGCTCCGCGAGTGGATGCGGAGCCTTTTATTTATGCTATTGCTGATCAGGTGAAGAGGCGCCTTAACCTGGAGGGCCTTACCATATTCTCTATGTCACTCACCTTTCTCTTCAGCTTTCGGGTGTCGAGGAGGTCGGTGATACTGTTGGATTGCTTTCTCTTACTCAGTACTGCAACTGTTATCGCTGCCGCTGCTATGGACACCCCTATGGTGAGCAGTAGCCAGGGGAAGTTGTTCTCTTTAGGAGGTACATACATTACACCGCTGGCGTCTACTATAGCAGGATCGTCGAGGTAGCGGCCCTTCCTGGGGAGGGCTATCTCGTCGAAGTGGCGGGAAAGATTGTGGAGGGCGGCTTGCATTTCGGGGCCGCTCATGGGCTTTCCGTGGCCGGTTGCTATGACCTCCGGCTTTAGTTCGGCTATGTCGAGTACTGAATTGCGCGCGGCCTGCCAATCGTACGTAAAGTATTTGGGCGGGCCGGAGAGTTTCTTCTTTTGCATCATGACGGACATAGCCGACTCCTGCACGGTGGTTACTATGGCGTCGCCCGCTATGAGGACCTTGTCCTTCTGCCTGAAAAAGCTGACATGACCGGGGGCGTGACCCGGCGTGTAGATGTATTGCCAATCGGAGAGGAAAGGGACGCTGCCATCGGGAGGCAGGATGTGGAGTCTATGCTCTATGTTGATAGGCTTCTTGGGATACATCCAGGCCATCTTAGCCATGAGGCCACCGTTTACACTGGCGTCTGGCGGCGGATAGGAGGACTTGCCGCTGAGGTATGGCAACTCGAGGTAGTGGCAATAGACGGGCACCTGCCATTCTTCTGCAAGGCGTATCAACGAGCCGGTGTGGTCGAAGTGGCCGTGAGTGAGGATAATAGCGGCAGGCTTGCTGTCGGCACCAAAGAGCTTTTCTGCCATACGATGGATCTTTGGAGCGGAGGACTTTAGCCCTGCGTCGATGAGTACCCAATGGCCGGTCTCCTCGTCCCGAACCATATACATATTCACAAAAACATCTTTGGTTCCCCATACGTTAGGGGCAACATCGAAATATAAAGACTGAGCTTCTTTCGTCTGGGTTACTTGTTCTTTCATGATTAATGCTTTATTAATGGTTTGAGAGACAGTGACACGGAATAGAGGCAACAAAAACATGCCACATTGGGGGGAAATCCTGAAGAGGGAAAATCTAAACTCCAATTTGTGCGATCTGGTATGCGACAGACGAAGGAAAGACGTTGCAGAGCCGCTGCTACTGCGGTGCAGATAGTGTGCAGATCCGTTGCAGATCCGTACTTACCCCGTATTTACCCCGTATTTAGCCCGTATTTAGCCCGTATATATCCCGTATTTACCCCGTATCTAATCCGTAGGTACGGCGGAGATTAGCCACTTAATAGCCAATGGGATTGAGCGGGACACCAGGGAATAACTCTATAGTGAGAGACTCTCTATACTGTTGCGGAGGATGTTTTAGAAGATGAGAATGCGTGCTTCAGCCAGCTTTTACTGATGTGATAGCAGCTTTTGAGGTAGTGAGCGGTGGTACGACCGGTGCCGGGGGGTATTAGTCCACCTTTTGGGTGGGTGATCTGCTGATAAGCAAGCACCACGAATGCCGCGCGGGCCAAGTTTATTAAGATTGCTGACTTCTTCATCAGAAGAGACGGATGAAAAGATGGTTCCGCGGGGTGGTAAGGATACGTTAAAGGTGGAAAATAATGAACCGGATATGTGAGCCTTTTAATTTGATGCATTAATTTCAAGACTGGCACATGTACCTGACCTATGCGTTGATCATTATAACCTGCATTATCTCTTACAAGGGGATAAAAGAAGACCATTTCCTACAGAAATATGCATTTAACATAGACAAGGTGCTGATCTACAAAGATTACCAGCGCATCATCACCTCGGGCTTTCTGCATGTGAACTGGCTGCACCTGGTGATCAATATGTTTGTACTCTGGTCGTTCGGGAGTGGGCTGGAGGTGGCGCTGGGGATGCTGCCATTCGGGATCATCTATTTTACGAGCATGATAGGCGGGAACCTGCTGGCGCTGCTGATACACAAGCATAATAGCGCCTATACGTCCGTTGGCGCATCGGGGGCCATCAGCGGGCTTATATTTGCGACTATTGCCTTGTTTCCCTCACTGCGCATCCTTTTCCTGCCAAGCTGGATATTCGGGATAGCTTATGTGGTTTATACTATTTACGCCATCAGATCACAGAGGACGGATGTGGGGCATGCGGCTCACCTGGGCGGAGCGCTGATAGGGATGGCTTTTGCGATACTGATGCGGCCAAGCGCGCTGGCTAATAACTGGCTGCCGATACTGGCTATACTGCTGCCGGGAGTGGCGCTGATACTGATAATGATCTACAGGCCAGACATTATCCTTATAAACAAGAAGACGCAGCGGAAGCACCTGAACTACGAGGACAGGTATAACCTTTCCAAGTTTGACCAAAAGAAGGAAGTGGACAGAATACTGGAGAAGATAGCCAGGAAAGGGATGAGCAGCCTGACAAAAAAGGAGAAGCAACTGCTGGAGGAGTATTCGAGGTCGTAGGCGAAGATCATTGAAGGTGATAACCACGTAGATAGCGATAGATACAATCCACCCTTTACCTTTGCGCCGAAATGGAATTTACATTAGAAGGCCAGGACGTAAACTCAAGTGGACGAGCAGGAACAATAAGTACTGATCACGGCGAGATCACTACTCCCATCTTTATGCCTGTAGGCACAGTGGCAAGCGTAAAGGCGGTGACACAACTGCAGCTAAAGGAAGAAATAAAAGCGCAGATCATACTGGGGAATACCTATCACCTATACCTGAGACCGGGGACTGAGATCATTGAGCAGGCGGGAGGACTTCATAAATTCAATGGATGGCACAGGCCGATACTGACGGACAGTGGAGGCTACCAGGTATTCTCCCTTTCGGGCAACAGGAAGCTAACCGAAGAAGGAGCCATGTTTCAAAGTCACATTGATGGGTCGAGGCATTTGTTTACACCTGAGAAGGTGATAGACATACAAAGAGCAATAGGTGCGGATATCATTATGGCTTTTGATGAATGCCCACCCTACCCTTCTGAATACGAGTATGCAAGAAAGAGTATGGAGCTAACGCACCGCTGGCTGGCGAGATGTGTGAAGGCTATGAGTGAGACTGAACCGAAGTATGGATATAGCCAAAGTCTTTTCCCCATTATTCAAGGAAGTACATTTAAGGACCTAAGAAAGGCATCCTCGGAATTTGTAGCTAGTATGGAAGCGGATGGGAACGCCATAGGCGGGCTTTCTGTTGGCGAGCCAGAGGAGATGATGTATGAGATGGCGGCGCTGTGCTGCTCATACCTACCCAAGGACAAGCCGCGCTACCTGATGGGTGTGGGGACCCCCTGGAACATACTGGAGAATATTGCACTGGGGATAGACATGTTTGACTGCGTGATGCCAACAAGGAATGGACGCAATGGGATGCTGTTCACGAGCCGGGGTGTGATCAACATAAAGAACAAAAGATGGGCGAATGACTTCAGCCCAATAGATGACGGAATAGACTGTCACACGAGCAACTACTATACCAAGGCTTACCTGCGGCATTTATTTGTAGCCAACGAAATACTAGGCCTGCAGATAGCAAGCATTCATAACCTGGCATTTTACCTTGACCTGGTGAAGCAGGCGAGAGAGCATATTATGGCTGGTGACTTCAAGCCATGGAAAGATGAGATGGTGGTGAGGATCAGGGAGCGGTTGTGACATCACTCTAATATTTATTTAGAGTCTTTCAAATACCCACCTATTGGATTAGTACTTTTCTTATGATCTCTTTTCCCTGCAGAGGTTGAAGTGAGACAATGTAGATGCCTTTTGCATGTCCGACTAAAGAAATGTGGTGCTCTGTTGACGGCATGTTCTTGCAGTACAGTACTCTGCCAGTAAGATCAGAAACTTTGACTGTATGGGAGCTTTGCATCTTAGTGGTAAAACTGCCATCGCCGGGATTTGGATAGATGATTGCTAGAGGCTCGGCAGATGAAAGGGTATTGACGGATAGTAGCTTATTAAGATTGCTGACTATCAGACCGCTATCGCCAACAGCAAAAGCAACGGAATCATTGCTCATAGCCACACTATTCATGGGCTGATCAGTAGACTCGAAATGAGGAGAGCCACTATGCCAGGCCAGCATTGCACCCTGGGTGCCGGATGAAACCTTACCTACAGCGATGAAGGAATCTTTTTTCGACGTTACGAGCGAACGCAGAGTGGGATAAGCAAAGGTGAGCGTGTTGATATCTATCTGCCATGTTGCGCCAGTGTCAGTACTTATGAGGATGGCACCCATTGGATTGGCGCATGCGGCTAGTATGGTACTATCATTTACAAACTTCAGAGAATAAATAGTAGAGTCAACGACTGTCTTGACCGTATCCCACGATATGCCGCCATTGAAAGTGCGGTATACAAAGCCACCGCTGCCCGCAGCAATACCGACGCTGGTGTCATAGAAGTCGACAGCATAGAGGAACTCCTCAGGGAGGTAGCTGAAGGTGTGGTAATTACCCCAAACTCCTCCAGACAGTTTCATTATGGCCTGACCTGCAAAGAAAGCCGAGCCTACCTGGAAACCGTTGCTCTCGTCAAAGAAATAGCTGCTGTAGACGGCGATATTGCCACTGGTGACCGGCAGCCAGTTGAAGCCACCGTCAGTAGTCTTGAACATTACACCGCTATAGGTCGGGTTGGCAAAGTTGCTTATGACCAGGAAACCTGTGCTGTCGTTAACGAAATTCACATGCACAATATCAGGACCTGCCAGGGAGAAAGCCAGACCTGAAGCGTTCACGGGCGTCCATGTGGCACCGCCATTTGTCGTCTTGAGCAAGAGGCTGTCGGCACCACCAATGTAGCCGACATTCGGGCTTCCAAAGGAAATACTCATTAACCGTTTGGATGTACCGGAGGGTATCTTGCTCCAATAGGGACTTTGGCCACTTGCCGTTGAAACAACCAAAAGGAGCGCAGCTAAAAAGGTAAGATGTTTCATTTCCGAGATAGTTTAATGTTCTGTAAAATTCAAGAAAACTTAAGTTCTGTTGTTGCACATTTCGGCCTTTTGGTAGCACTTTTCCTCTTTTTGAGGGCATTATTGAAGCATAGCTCGAATACCGCTAGGTAAAGGAAGTACATTTACGGAAGATATGGAGTCTTACGACGAAAGGGTAAAACAAGAGTTAGACGCCTGGAGCAGGGAGATGATGAGGAAGCCAAACCTTACGGACCGGCTTTCCAGCAACGTACAAGCTAAGATAAACAGCAAGATACCGGAGAAGGTACATCGAGGGATTTCCAGAACCTTTAAAGAAGTAATAGAAGCCGTTCTAAAGGGATCCGCATTTATAACTGAAAAGCCGCTGGCAGATGCACCTACACAAACGAGGGACCTGCTCGCAGAAGACAAGATCACAGTATATAAAAACACCGCTGCAGCGGAAGGCGCGCTGACAGGAGCAGGCGGCATTCTATTGGGGCTTGCTGACCTTCCCCTATGGCTGAGCATAAAGATGAAAATGTTGGCTGCTATCGCGGCTGTGTATGGCTACGATCTGCGAGACTACAGAGAACGGGTGTACCTGCTGCATATATTTCAACTAACCTTTTCGAGCAAACAACACAGGAGAAAGATATTTATGAATGTTGCTAACTGGAACACCTACAGCAAAACGCTGCCGGGTGATATGAACAAATTTGACTGGAGGAGCTTTCAGCAGGAATACAGGGATTTTATAGACATAGCCAAACTGCTGCAGCTAATACCAGGCGTGGGAGCCGCGGTGGGTGCATACGTAAACCATAAATATACTCAGAAGCTGGGGCAGACAGCTATCAATGCATACAGACTAAGGTGGGCGAACACAAACGCCTGAGCCGAATCGTAATCTTCGATGCGGGTTCAATCAATGGAATAGTCAACCGAAATAACCACCCTGATCTTTTTATAGATATCCGCGCTACCGGAATAGTAGCCGCCATCGGCCTGGCCGGACAGAGAAGCATCCCTGTCCACTATAGAAAACAGACCCTGCGTTGCCTTTCTCATCTTGCCTAAACGAGTGTCGCTTTCCCTGGCAAACTCTTCGCCTGCCTTTTTAGCATTCCGTGTAGCTTCCGCAAGCATTATGGGCTTTACTTCATTCAGTTTTGTGTAGATAAATCGCAGCGCATTAAAGTCCTCTTTGGCAGAAAGAGCCACACCGGCATTGAGCAACTCACCAGTCATTCTGCTCACTTTCAGCACAAGGTCCACATCGGTTGACCTCACCTCAACCGTTTCTTCGAAGATATAACGAGTAGAGATGTTCTCAGGTCGGTATTCCCTGGCCTCACGGTCGGATACAGAGAGATCCTTCTGAGATATCTCCTTCGGGTTTATGCCATTCTTTGTAAGAAAACGATAGGCCTTAGTCTTTGCAAGTTCCAAATCTCTGCTTCCCTGCAGTAAATCATTATTAGCCGTCCTGACCTTTAAAGACCAAATAGCAAAGTCAGCTTTCACCTCACGTTCAGAGAACCCCTTGACCGCAATAAACCTATCATCAGCTCTGAACCGCTGCACTGACCTGGCCAATATAAAAGCAGAAATAACCAATGCAGAGGCAAGAATGATAGATACAGGCAATAAGACCCTTCTTTCCATAAAAAGTCGTTTGGTCAGCTAAATATAAATGAACTTACCCATTTACAAAGGCTTTAACAACTGTGTTAATAAAAAGCCTAAAGGAGAAGAAAAGAAATCGTTTGGCATGCTATTCGCAAGATGTGAGGAGTAATTGCAGAAATGCACTAAAACGTACATTATGAAACAGATCATTTCAACAGTCGCAATAGCAGGGATGGCACTGATGGCCTCCTGCGGATCTTCAGAAATGAAGCAGAAAGAAGAAGCGCTACAAGTTCAGCAGCGGACGATAGACAGCATGAAATTTGAGATGGCGAGGCAGCAGGTAATTGACTCGATGAATGAGGTGTCGACTAAACAAATGCTGGCCCAGAAGGCAACTACAGAGAAAAAGCAGGCTGTAGCAAAAAAGAAGAAGAAATCGTCGGTTGCAAGATCGAGCGTGCGTGCTAACAGTACAGAAGTGTATACTGGTAACAGCACCGTTCAGCCTCCTGTTTATGAGGAAGTGCCACAAGCACCGGAGAAGAAAGGATGGAGTGCCAAGGCTAAAGGAGCTGTGATAGGTGCGGGTACTGGTGCTGCCGCCGGAGCGATCATTAACAAAAGAAACCGTGCTGCCGGGGCCGTTATCGGCGGTGTCCTGGGTGCAGGAGCCGGTACAGGTATAGGCGCCATTATTGACAAGAAGAATGGAAGATAAAACACTTGAGTCAACAAAAAAGCCGGCAAAATGCCGGCTTTTTTGTTGCTCCATCGCGGGATAGAAATGTTGCAACCATTGTTTCAATCTGCTTTTGTTGCTACGTTTACATTTCTATGAAGCAAAAGCTTACAGTCCAGGAATTACAGAAGACCGATATTCCATTTCTTGTGGACTACTGGACAAAATCAGAAAGCACTTTCCTGGAGCGTATGGGAGTGGACCTGGCGAAGTTGCCTACGGGCGAGCAGCTATCCAACATGCTCCTAAACCAGCTGGAAAAGCCGCTCCAGGACAGGACGTCTTACTGTATGATCTGGCTCCTTGACGATCAGCCTGTGGGGCATTGTAATACAAATCCTACGATGTTTGGCGAAGAGGCTGCCATGCATCTGCACATATGGGATCAGAAAAATCGAAAAGCAGGATTAGGGAGCGAATTTCTGAAGAAAACACTACCCTGCTTCTTCAAAAACCTGCAGCTAAAAAGACTGTACAGCGAACCTTACTTACTCAATGATGCTCCAAGCAAAACATTAGCAAAGGCGGGATTTAAGCTTACAAGGGAGTATGTCACTATACCGGGTTCTCTGAGCTTCGAACAACCGGTGAAAAGATGGGAACTGACTGCTGAGGAACTTGGCAGGATATAAGGTTTTGGTATGTGGTGATCACAAATCCAATCACAAAAACACTTGGTTTGTGAGCCGGAAAAAGGAAGAGAAAACAGTAAAATAAATTCGTCCGAAACCCTTAATAATCAAGGGAATAGGCGTTTATTTCCGTATCTTTGTAGCTGTAAAATAACCTATCTACCTGCATGAAAAACGATCTACTTAGTGTTACTTTCTTCGTATCAATTCCTCCTTGTCTATTTGGCCAGTGGCCTATCAATAACTACCGGTCTGTTGGTAAAGTAGCGCTGGAAATTCCGGAACCTCTAACCATATCGACATCAAGTATTGCGAGCTATGTTAGTGCAAACTTTGCCTTAGAAAAACATCTACCGGAACAGACAATTCAAGCCAAAGAAGACGTGTTAAAAGATTTGCCGGACGCAGGTAATTCCCTTTTTCCGCTTGAAGAATTATAAATTTGGCGATTGTGTCTCCGATACCTAGCAAAACAATGAGTTGCTGCCAAACATGAAGAAACTAGACTGGTATATACTAAAAAAGTTCCTTGGCACTTTCTTCTATGCCATCCTGATACTTGCAATCATTACAGCTGTTATTGATTATTCCGAAAAGGTAGATGACTTTGTGAAGAGTAACGCCCCGGGGTGGAAGGTGCTTATGTACTATAAGAACTTCGTCCCTTACATGGTTGCATTCCTCTTTCCGCTATTCATCTTTATTGCAACTATATTCTTCACTTCTAAGCTTGCCTATAAATCGGAGATCATAGCTATCCTTGCTGGCGGAGTTTCGTTTCCACGCTTCACAAGGCCATATCTTATTGGTTCAGCTTTTCTTGCCGGACTTTCCCTTATTGCAAACCACTGGATTGTTCCGGAGGCTAATAAGCAGCGGCTTGCATTTGAAGACATCTATGTGAAGGAGCCTACCATATCGTCTGACAGGAATGTACATATGCAGCTATCTAAAGATCTATACGTGTTTATTCAGAGCTATGACTATACATCCAATACGGGTTATAAATTCACTGCTGAACGCATCAACGGCATAGAGCTAAAGGAAAAAATCATGGCGGAAAGAGTAAGCTACGACAGTATCAAAAAGGTCTGGAAATTGTATAACGTTACTACAAGGATCAATGATGGATTGCATGAGGAGCTTAAGTTTTCACCTGAGATGACCAGGCAATACGCGTCGTTTACCCCTAAAGACCTTAACAATGACAATGATATAATGACCGCCATGACAACTCCTCATCTGAATGAGGTTATAGCCCGGGAGAAGCTAAGAGGCAGAGAAAACCTTAACCAGTACTATGTAGAAAAACACAGGCGGACAGCTCAGCCTTTCGCAGGTATGATCCTTACTATGATTGGAGTATCACTCGCCAGTAAGAAAGTGCGCGGAGGAAGTGGACTCCATCTGGCCCTTGGAATCTGCATTAGCGCGGCATATATCATGGCCATTCAATTCTCATCAACCTTTTCTACCAAGGCTGGGCTTAACCCTTTATTGGCAGTATGGGTACCGAATATCATCTTTGGTTGCATAGCGGCGCTCTTGTATCGACGGCAGACACGATAATAAGCTAAGTCAGCGGCAGCCACATTATATTATTCATTCTTAACCGTAGTCGGTAGTTCACGGCACATTTTTTTAAGAGGTAACTAAAACCTCTAAAGTCATGCGTGCAATATGGTCAGGAGCAATAGGATTTGGACTGGTAAATATTCCCATCCGGATATTCAGCGCCACAGAGAGCAGTAGTCTTGGCCTTACAATGCTCGACAAAAAAGACCATGCAAATATTAAATACCAGAGAATTAACACCGACACCGGGAAAGAAGTTGCATGGAAGGATATTGTTAAAGGCTATAAATACGAGGACGAGTACGTGGTTCTGACAGACGAAGACTTTGAGAAAGCGAGTCCTGAAAAAAGCAAGACTATTGAGATACAGGAATTTGTAAAGCAGGAGGAACTTGACCCAATGTATTTTGACACCCCCTACTACCTTGAACCCGCAAAAGGAGGCGAAAGAGCCTACGCTCTGCTTCGGGAAGCCCTGGAGAAGTCAGGAAGAATTGCGGTCGGGACATTCGTGATGCGAACCAAGGAAAACCTTTGCGTCCTAAGACCAAGTGGTGATATGCTCACGCTGGTCAAACTCCGCTTTGCTGAAGAAATACGCGACTATTCTGAACTGAACATTCCGTCGTCGGGTAAGGTAAGTATTAAGCCTGCAGAGCTCAAAATGGCCACGGCCCTCATTGATCAGCTTACGCCAAAGAAATTTGATATTGCCAAATACAAAGACACGTATGACCAGGAGCTTATGAAGCTAATAGAAGCTAAGGCTTCCGGTAAAAAGATTTCGGCTCCGAAGACCGAGACATCGAAGACTAAAACTATAGACCTGATGTCACAATTGAAGGAAAGCCTGGATCACACCAAACCTCGCCACAAAAAGGCCTCCTAGGTGGAAGGGACAGTATGGCACCAAGAATCGTTCAGCCAATTTCGAGCCGACGACAATGTGTTTACTTGTGTGCCAGCAAAGGAGATAAACATAGATAAACTACTTAAGATGATGGTGCTATAAATCGTAGTACGCAACGGAAACGCAGTCCACACCAGTCTTCTATCGCATAGAAAGAATCTGATTTATTAACATCAGTCCCGTTAGCTCTGATTTATTACCTTTGTGGCGCTTTAAATTTCAGCGCAAAAATATTTAGTACAAGATGGGCTACGTAAAAGACAGCTTCAAAGCCAAAGCTGATGAACAAGTTAAAGAGATTAAGAGCTTACTCGAAAAACACGGCAATAAAGAATTAGATAAGGTTACTCTTGCACAGGCATACCAAGGTATGAGGGGTATTCCCGGCCTAGTAACAGAAACATCCTTGCTTGATTCTAACGAAGGTATTAGATTTCGTGGGTATTCGATCCCGGAACTGAGAGAGAAACTACCGAAAGCTGAAGGCGGCAATGAACCTTTGCCTGAGGGTCTTTTTTACCTGATGCTTGTAGGAGATATACCATCTCATGAGGATGTTGATCATATCTCAGCAACCTGGGCTCGTCGCTCTCACGTGCCAAATCATGTTTTTGCTGTCATTGAGGCACTTCCGGTATCTACACACCCAATGACGCAATTCTGCGCTGCAATCATTGCCCTGCAGACAGAATCCAAGTTCGCAAAAGCCTATGAAGAAGGAATAAGCAAAAAAGACCACTGGTCGTATGTCTATGAGGATACCATGACCCTTATTGCACGTTTGCCAAGGGTGGCCTCATATATCTACCGGCGTAAATATAAAAACGGCCAACACATTCAGCCTGATGGGATGCTGGATTGGAGTGCAAACTTCGCCCACATGCTGGGATATGACAATCAAAGTTTTGCTGAGCTTATGAGGCTATACTTAACGATCCATGCCGACCATGAAGGAGGTAATGTATCAGCTCACGCTACCCACCTTGTCGGTTCAGCGTTAAGTGATCCATATTATTCATTCACGGCAGGAATGGCGGGTCTGGCGGGTCCCTTGCATGGGTTAGCCAACCAGGAAGTGATACGATGGATTGAGGAATTACAACAGAAGATCGGCACACAAGAACCAACTAAAGAGCAAATTGCAGACTATATCAAACAAACCCTTGCTGAAGGAAAAGTTGTTCCGGGATACGGCCATGCCGTCTTAAGAAAAACTGATCCTCGCTTCACTGCACAGATGGAGTTTGCCAAGAAGCATTGTCCGGATGATCCGACGGTAAAGACCGTTTGGAATGTATATGAGGTAGCGCCTGCAATCCTTGAAGGAACAGGAAAGATAAAAAATCCGTGGCCGAATGTGGATGCGCATTCTGGTTCGTTGTTGAAGCACTATGGATTGGTTGAAGAGGATTTCTATACCGTCTTATTTGGTGTTTCCCGAGCCCTTGGTGTCCTCGCCAGCCTTTGCTGGGATCGCGCCCTGGGTTTCCCATTAGAGCGGCCGAAGTCAATAACAACAAAGTGGGCAAAGAACTTTGTTGAAGAAGGAGAAAAGGTTTCCTAGATAAGAGTGTCTGACATTCAATTGATAATAAAGAGACGCACATGTGGCGTCTCTCATTTTTGAATAATAAATTCTGAGAAATGAACAAAGGTCCTGTTTCCCAATTTATACAGCATCACTATCGCCACTTCAACGCTGCGGCGCTAGTGGATGCCGCCAAAGGCTATGAAACCCACCTACTTGAGGGAGGTAAAATGATGATCACACTTGCCGGGGCGATGAGTACAGCAGAACTTGGCATCTCTCTGGCAGAAATGATCAGACAGGATAAAGTGCAGATCATCAGCTGTACAGGAGCCAACCTCGAGGAAGACATTATGAACCTGGTAGCGCACACTCACTATAAGAGAGTACCGCACTATCGCGATCTCGGACCAAAGGAAGAGTGGGATCTACTTGAGAAGGGGTTTAATAGGGTTACTGACACGTGTATTCCAGAAGAGGAAGCTTTCAGGCGCATACAAAAACACATTCACAAACTATGGAAGGATGCTGAAGAAGCGGGGGAACGATACTTTCCACATGAATATATGTACAAACTGCTGCTAAGTGGAGTAATGCAGGAACACTACGAAATACCCGTGGAGCATAGCTGGATGATTGCAGCGGCAGAAAAGAACATTCCGATTATAGTTCCGGGATGGGAAGACAGCACGATGGGCAACATATTTGCTTCCTATTGCATCAAAGGTGAATTAAAGACAAGCACCATGAAGAGCGGTATAGAGTATATGGTTTGGCTAGCTGACTGGTACAGGGCGAATTGCAGCGGAAAGGGGGTAGGATTCTTCCAGGTAGGAGGAGGTATAGCTGGTGATTTTCCAATTTGTGTGGTGCCTATGTTGTACCAGGATCTTGAAATGCATGATGTTCCATTCTGGAGTTACTTTTGCCAGATAAGTGATTCCACCACTTCCTATGGATCTTACAGCGGGGCTGTGCCGAATGAAAAGATAACATGGGGTAAGCTTGACATACATACACCGAAGTTTATAGTAGAAAGTGACGCTACGATTGTCGCTCCTTTGATATTTGCCTATATACTTGGCTGGTAATAATGAAATTTGTGTAACAAGGGTGACATAACGTCACCCTTGTTTATTGATATTGTTGAGCAAGTACTCCATTCCGATCAGCTCGGCGCAAGTGGCAATCGCAGTAATGCTTACCCCCAGTACGCCATGCAGGTTCACATTCTGGCCAGTGAGTAACAGATTAGGGATCCTAGTGCGCGTAGATACTGTTGTTTCAGCTGGCTTTCTCACATCTTTCAATGTGCCGTAAAGTGCGCCCTCGGGAGTAGCAGTGTAATCTCTGTAGGTTAAAGGAGTGGCAGAACTGGCGGCAATAATATTACCTCTCAATTCAGGTAAACGCCGATAGACTTTCTCTAATAATAACTCAGTACGCCTCTGCTTAAAATCTTCATACTCCGGTCCCCTATCCTCCTCATGGCCGGAATGATTTGATGTGTCTGCCCATTGCTTCACTTCATCATAATGCATATAAGTAAGTATAGAGAGGCTTTCAGCGTATCCTTCGTGACGTTGGGAGCCAGTGAAGTACAATGCATAGTTTAGAGGCCATTCTTCTGGCAAGTACTTAACTGCCCTCCACACGTCCTCATGGGCATGCCAGTAGATATTGTAATCACGGAAAGGAACAGTCCCAGGATTCAGAACGAGATTTACCATAAAAGCTGAGGTAGTCTGTCTAATATCAAGAAGGCGTTTTCGGTAGGCAGGCCGGATCAATTTACTTTCTAAAATGCGGAAGAGTGCATTGGGATGAATATTGGCAATAAATTGTCTTCCATAAAATCGCTGCCCGCCGAGACTTTCTGCATATTCTAGCCGGCCGTTTCTCTCGACGAGCTCTACTATTTCGGTATTACGATATATAGTGCCACCAAGCGATAGGAGTTCACGCCAAAGGTGCTTTGCAATCTCAGAACTTCCGGGGACTACCTTATGGGCACTATGAATATAACTCTCAGAAACCAATGCATGAAGATAGAATGGGGATACGTCCTTTTCACCAGCATACAACAGGTTATTTCCTGCAAGAACATTCTGAAGCTTTCGGTTTTGTGTTATGTTGCTTAACGTCTCGGTGAGCGGCCAGCCAGCGATAATCGCTTTTTCATCCGGAGAGCCTAACCGAAGTCGATAAAGAGGGAAATGATCACCAACGGTGGTAAGGACTTTTATATACCCTTCTAAATCTTCTCTTTCTTTAGGAAAGTATGGAATCAACTGTTCGACGAAGTTATTGAATCCTACGGCGAGTGGATAAGACAAATCATCTTCATTTAACACGATCCTATCAAACCCATTCTCATCAAAAGACTTAAGCTTAAGCTTATCCAAGATGCCGGCGTATTGAAATATCTTATTGAGTGTGTGACCCTCTCCTAATCCACCTATATAATGGACACAGCTATCAAATACCGTCTTTTGGAATGAGAAAGTCTGGAGACAACCACCAATCTGCTTATCCTTTTCAAGCACGCAGACCTTCATTCCTTCTTTAGCAAGGATAACTGCAGATAAGAGTCCACCAAGACCACTCCCGATAATTACAACATCGTATGTCTGGTCAGGTGACAATGTAAGGCTCAGCTATATTTAAATTACTCGACTCCAGCCATCATCATCTCTTTTATATCTTCCATGATGCGCTTTGCGATATTGTTAGCCATTGTTTCGCTGCTGCTTTCAGAATAGATTCGTATGATCGGTTCTGTATTGGAAGTGCGCAGATGAACCCAATCTGTGTCGAATTCGATCCGAAGACCGTCTTCTGTATTTACAGGTTGTTTTTTGTACTTATCCTTGATTCGCTTAAAAATCTGCTTCACATTAACGTCCTCATTTAGCTCGATCTTGTTCTTCGAGATATAATAACGAGGATATGTGTTTCTTAGGGCCTTTGCACTTTTCCCAAACTTAGCCAACTGGGTAAGAAATAGTGCTATACCTATCAGAGCGTCCCGCCCATAGTGGAGCTCAGGCACAATCACGCCGCCGTTACCTTCACCACCAATCACAGCATTGGTTTCCTTCATCTTCTTGACAACATTTACCTCACCCACAGCACTCGGCGTATAAACTCCTCCGTGCTTTTCCGTAATGTCGCGCAAAGCCCTGGTTGAAGACATATTTGAAACGGTGTTTCCTTTTTTGTTCGACAACATAAAATCTGCAATAGCGACAAGAGTATACTCCTCGCCGAACAGGCTCCCATCGTCGCAGACGAAGCAAAGTCTGTCTACGTCAGGATCCACCGCAATGCCCAAATGAGCATTATTCTTTTCAACTGTTTTACAGAGCTCGCGCAGATGTTCCGGAAGAGGTTCAGGATTGTGTGCAAACTTGCCTGTCACTTCCTCGTTAATCATCAATATATCATCGACCCCCAAGGCTTTGAGTAACGCCGGCACAGCAATCGCGCCTGTGGAGTTCACCGGATCAACGGCTATCTTAAAATTCTTCTTTTTAATCGCTTTGACATCTACTAACGGATGTTTAAGTATCTCTTCTATGTGCTTTTTGATATACTCCTCTGAGGTTGTGATGGTCCCCAATTTATTTACATCAGCAAAGCTGACTTCCCCCTTTTCTGCATAGTCGAGGATCCATTGCCCCTCCTCTGCGTCTAAAAATTCGCCCTCACTATTTAATAGCTTTAATGCATTCCATTCTTTGGGATTATGACTCGCGGTAAGAATTATGCCGCCCCCAGCATTTTCCATCTTCACTGCTATTTCAACTGTCGGAGTAGTACTGAGGCCAAGGTCCAATACATCAAACCCCATGCCCTGGAGTGAAGCAGCTACAAGATTCCTTACCATTTCCCCCGAAATTCTTCCATCTCTGCCGATTACGATCTTGGTATTGGGCCCTTGCTTTGCAACCCAGGCCCCGTAAGCAGTAGTGAATTTGACAATGTCAATTGGGGTTAAAGAAGTTCCAGGCTTTCCACCGATAGTTCCTCTGATGCCTGAAATAGATTTAATTAATGCCATAGATGATAAGACTTTCAACAATATTGTGGCAGCAAAGATAAGCCATTAAGCAGCCTGTAAATTATTAATACGTCAGATTTTTTGAAGAAATTACATCATGAATTGCAGGCGATTAGTCGCTACAGGCCTCAATCTGAATGAGCGGGATAAGTTTTCCCTTTGAATGGTGTATCTGGATTACTCTTGTCAGTAGCCACTTGCAAACCAGAGCCTCGCTATCGAGTCTGTTATGTTAACAAGCTCTCGATAAGAATCAGGTTTGGTGACAAAACAATTGGCACCCAGTTCATAAGAGGCCTCACGATCCCTTTCAGATGACGAAGTCGTAAGAACAATCACAGGAATCCCCCGTAATTCTTTGTTTCCCTTTATCTCCTTTAGCACGTCTCTACCGTCTTTTCCAGGCATATTCAGATCCAGAAGTATAACAACAGGCTTTGCACCCTTTGGAACGGAAGCGAGATGATCAATGAGTTGATCGCCACTTTTCATAAAAACATATTCCTGGTTATGCTTGTTCTCCAGGAAGGCGTCGCGTATTGATTCACGGTCATCTGCGTCGTCATCTACAATAAATACTGAATGCTGCTGGTTTGGCTTCATACTGGAAAAATGATCGTGAATGTTGCTCCCTGGTGATTTGTTCCCTTTGCTGTAATGACCCCCCCATGGTTTTCTGCAATTTTCCTGCAGATGGCCAACCCAATGCCTGTACCCTCGTATTCAGTCTTCCCGTGAAGACGTTGAAAGATAGTAAATATTTTGTTTGCAAACTGATTATCAAATCCTATTCCATTATCCTGTACATCAATCATTAAAAATCGGTTAGCCTTACTCAACCCGTATTTTTCGCCTTCCTGGGCTGACAAATATTGATGATCTATCCGTATTTCAGGTTGCACTTCTTCCCGCGCAAACTTCAGTGAGTTACTGAGGAGGTTCTGAAACAACTGCCTGAATTGTGATGGGACGATTTTGGCCGATGGCAGCTCACTGTATATAATTAGCGCTTTGCGTTCATCTATTTTGTATTCCAAGGTCACCAGTACTTCGTCTAGAATGGCCTTTAAGCTGTACGTTTCAAATCCCTTGTTTCCCGATATGACAGACACAGATAACAGGTCGTTGACCATATTCTGCATCCGTTTTGAAGACTCCATGATCTTGTTGATATACAGTCTCCCTTCTTCAGAAAGGCTTTCATATTGGGAGCTAATAAGTCTGTCACTAAAAGTCGATATCTTCCTTAGTGGCTCTTTCAGGTCATGACTGGCAACATAGGCATATTCCTCCAGACTGGCATTCGACTGCTGAAGCTCCAGATTTTTTTGATAGAGAGAAAGCTCCGCCTCTTCCTGTTCCGTTACGTCCACCGATACATTCAAGACATGTTCCACCATCCCTTTACTATCCCTGTCGAAAATAGTCCCGTATGTATGAAACCACCTGTATCCTCCTTCCTTGTGCCGCAACCTGTATTTAAACTCGACCACTATTTCATTACCATCTGATGGGGGATTCGCGTTGGCCTCTTCAAGAGCCTTTTGATTCTTCTCGACTACAGAAGCAATATCCTCGGGATGAAGAATACTCATAAGAAACTCTATGCCATTCCTGCTGACCTCATCTACATCGTATCCGAGTATCTTTTGAAAAGCCTGGTTTAAATAGGTATACTTACCCGTCCTGACATTGTATGACGCAATGAGCGATGGTGTAGTGTTCGTGATCTTTTGGATGAACTCCCTGTTCGCCCTTAGCTGCCTTTCTACAAGCTGTTGTTTAGTTACGTCCTGACCTGTTCCCACCATCTGGTAAGGCTTTCCTTCGTCATCCGTCAGAACCTCTCCTCTGGATTGAACAATTTTTTCTGTACCATTATCTAACAATATCCTGTGATAAAAGTCGTATGGCTCATGCTGCTTTAAAGAGTTTTCCAGGTGAGCAAGTAGCAAGTCTTTGTCATCAGGATGGATATGCGCCAGGTAATTCTCAAAGGTCACCTCTTTGGAAATATCGTCAAATCCAAATATCCTGTACAACTCCTCCGTCCAGACTATCTTATTGGTCGCAATATCCCAGGTCCAGTTACCTATATGAGACAGGGCCTGAGCCTGCTTGTACAAGAAGTCGCTTTGCTGAAGACGTTCTATCAGATTTTGTCGATCTGTCTCATCCTGGCAAGTGCCTACCATCTTTACAGCCTTCCCGTTCTCATCAAATACTATTTCCGTTTTGCTATGTATGATCTTGTGACTGCCGTCCCTGAGCAAAGCGCCAAAATAGAAATCACTTGGTTTTGCCGTTGCCATTGTTTCTTTTATCTGCAAAAACCGGTCGTCTCGTTCTGATGGCTTGATAAAGGAAAGGTATTTTTCAAGCGTAGCTTCCTCCGACTGAGGCTCCAGTCCATAAATGCGATACATCTCATCACTCCAGTCCATCTTGTCCGTTGCTATATTCCAGGCCCAATTGCCTATGTGAGTTCTTGCTTGTGCTTCTTTATAGAGCTGCTCACTTTCCTGCAACTTTTCTATCAGCATTTGACGCTCAGTGACATCCTGCAGAGTGCCGATCACCTTGTAAGGCTTCCCCTCATCTGCTAGGACTTCTCCAATGGAATGAACAATCTTGGTAACGCCATTGGCCAAAATGATCCTGTAGTAAAAATCAAACGGCAGAAGGTTCTCGATACTTGTGTTAACAATCTGAGTTATCCTTTCAGTATCATCCGGATGGCGAAAACCTGCGGTGAGTTCCATTGTAATTTCCGTATCCGGCGGTAAGTCATAGATTCGGTACAGTTCTTCCGACCAGCTTACTTTGTCATGCAGCAGATCCCACATCCAGTTACCGATATGCGACATCGCCTGGGCCTGCTTATAAAGATGTTCAGCGCGTTGAAACCGCTGTACCATATGATGTTTTTCAGTCACATCCATCACGGTGCCTTTGAATGTAGATGGTATTTCTCCGCTAAATGAAACAACACCTCGTGACCAGACAATCCTTTCACCTCCCTCCCTGGTAATTAGCCGGTATTCGCACTCGTACTGCCCCAGGCCGGACATGGCATCCTCCATAGCTTTCATCACTTTACCCTTATCTGCCGGATGCACTTTCTTCATAAAATGCTCTATGTCGCCGGTCTTGTCAAGATCAAGTATTTTCAAAAGCTGCGGAGTTGCGCTTATCGACTTTCCCACGAGGTCCCAGTCAAAACTTCCAAGGTCAGCTATCTCCTGCGCCTCCAGCAGTTGCTCTTCACGGTGTTCCACCATTATTGCATGGTGATTGATCCTCTGGTTCAGTAGGTCAATAAATGTGTCAGTTGTAGCCGTATCACCCACCAGCTGATAG
>CAMPJV010000011.1 GCA_946886975.1 uncultured Taibaiella sp.
GGTTTTTTCCTCCACTGAAATACACTGCATTTTGAAAGGCGAATATTTCTCCTACGCCATTTTGGCTTCCCACCGCCATGTCTGAAAGACGTGTGGCCCCTGTAGCGTTGTCATAGCTGTAGAGTTCGTAGCCGTAGGCTGATGTCCAGGCAGTATAGTATAGCATATTATTTAGCACGGTAAAGTTGGTTGGACTTGCATTTCCCAATCCGGGCTCCATGTCGGTGAGGCGAATGACAGTGTCGGCAATGGGGTCATAAGTACATAGCTCTATGCCATAGCCCGGAATAAACCCAGGGAAATAAAGCTTCCCGTTAAATGGAAACATAATCGTCCGCGCAAGTGCGGACGACATGGGCTGGAATATTTTTTTGGTTGAATTAGTGAGTGGGTCCAGGCTGTAAAGTGTACGTCCCATGCCGGGCTCACGGGCTATAAAATACAGTCTGCCGTTAAAACTTGTAAGACTTGTCGGCGAAGAAGTGGTAGTTCCGGGATACATATCCACCGCCAGGGTGATGGCGCTGCCATCGTACTGGTAGATCTCACAACCTACCTGGCCGCTGTTGCCGGTAAAGTAAAGTTTGTTTCCGGCCACAGCGAAATAGTTGGGCACAAGCTGGCTCCCCAGAATGGCAACAGGATTCAGGTCTCCTATTAATGCTGCATTGTCCAGCGTATCAACGCTCCACAATTCATAATAATGAATGCCGTCGTCTGCAGTTAAGAATAGCTTGCCCATATAAGGGGTAAGCTGCTGCGGCATACCCGGATTGGTTGGTGATGGATTAAAATCATGGGCCAATGTGACCTGACCGGAAACAGGGAAGGTTGCAGACAAGAGCAACAGGAATAGAAGGGTTCTCATAAGAACAGTTTATTGAATATACAATATATTTAGCTGCGGTATATTTATTTTCTGCGAGTTTTGTTCGTTGTGTGTTGATCGTTGTCGTTCGGGACTTGTGTTAGCGTGAGGTTGCTTTCCCGCAGTAGCGGGACAGGCGTCGCTCCGTTGTCACTTCGCTTCTCGCGATGACTTGTTGGGAGGGCGCCATGCCTGCAGGAATGTTAAGCACTGGTTAACAGTGAGCTCCTGTGACTGATTTGAGAGTCGTCATATTATATTGTTTTATGTGGAAGAGCTGAAATGGGAGTTGATAATTCCAAAAATTACAACGCATGAAAAGCTATTTGTCGTTGCTCGCAATCCTTGCCGGCGTACTTTTTATCCAATCCTGTAAAGGCAAGGATGATGGACTTCCTAAACTGGATTTTCGCCCTGTTGAGGCGGAGAATGTAATAACCCCTCCGGCCGGTATTGCCCGGGTAGAGGTACCCTTTAACGGGTATAGCATTTCCTGTGGGGAAGAAGTGGTATTTACTATATCGAACATTAATGCTGCTATTGGTGTATTGACCTTAGCCAGTTTTAAAGACCCGGAAGCGGCAAATTGTGATATCGTAAGCGAGATAACAAGAATTGCCGCCGTAGAGGAAGGAAAAACTACCACAAAACGTTTCAACCCGATTCGAAGGACTCTGAGGCCTGGTCCTGGTGGAGCCTTTACAGAAATTATGGAGACCGCGGGCGTGGCGTCTATCAATGTGAGGATCAGGTGTAGTGGGTCTCCTGGTGGTAAGTGCGTTTTTGATCTGAAATTTGAGACAATCAAGGACGCAGATAAAAACAACCCGCCGCCTGCAGGAGGAAGTATTGATGGTGATTCGAATCCGGACGGTGGACGAACGCATGCACCGATTGGTGGAGCAGCAGGAGCCAATCCCTGCACTACGCAGGAAATCCTTCTCAATACCATTTATGTTGATCTTAAGAAAGCCAGGCCATTGCTGGTTAGTATAAAATCAAAGTCCCTTTGCGATTGTGATACCTTTATTGTCAACGTAGTGACAAGTGGTGGAAATGCACTTTCTAAAGCTACACGCAACGGCAGCGAGGGACCGACTCAGATTGTCCCCATCGGGAAGAAGGGTGAAATAAGAATTTTCGGCCGTTGCAATGGACAGGTGGAACCTCACCAATGTAAAGGCGACGCACTATTTACCATCACCGAAGGAAAGGTAGAGTAGGTATCTGTGAAAGACGACTACGTGTCAGCACAGTGGCTTCCTGCGGAGCCTCTCTCGCGTCACTGCGAGGAACGAAGCAGCCTTACTTAATGAGGGTGTCTCGCGTTGAGTATGTGTTACGTGGTTCGTGTTTTCCGTTCCGTGTTGTGTGGTTGTGTTTTGTGAGGTTGCTTTCCCCCCGTGGCGGGACAGGCGTCGCTCCGTTATCACTTCGCTTCTCGCAAGAACGGCGATCTTATGATAGGGCTCAGCCAGACATCTTGGCTTGACTTTATCATTTTGTTTTTAAGACTGGAGCAGTGGTAGCCTTTGCTATCAAAGTTTTTAATAGTTTATTTACTCCACTGCGTTTCACTGAAAATTCCTTCAGGAAAACCTCATCCATTGCCTTATATTCCATAATTCGCTTCAGGCCCTTTACTCCGTCCTTTTCATAGATCAGCTTACAAATGAATCCCTTAACGATGTTGTCGATATGAAGGAACTTGTCTTTGGTTTCGATGGATTCAAAATTACTGAGATCCGTTTTGGGGTAAGTCTTTAAATATTCGTTCATCCTGGAAACAAACCAATTGAAATCCCGTCCCAGACTACCCCCAAGATAATAGACTAAACCGTGGCACAATGGGCTTGTTTCTGCGTAGCGAGGATTAAAATAGAGATGTAAAACTTCATGCAAATAGTCTTCTCCGAGCCCTTGGCAGAATACTGTTCCGCTTTCCTCAAATGATATTCCATTAGGTTCCGGGTCATCCATGCCCCAGCAGTAGTCAAATCCTCTCATACAGTCAAGTTCAGGCCTGCTATCTGCAAAGTAGTATTCTACAGGTATTTGTGGGAAACCCCATTCGTTCTCAATAGTTGATAGTCTCTTGGCTAGTTGTTCAGCTTTCTTTGCATTGAAAGAATGTGTTTTAGGGTAGTGGTAATTAATGTTGCCAACCTTTGTAGCTGCATAGCGTTCTTGATGTACCTCCATCTCTGATTTAAAATAATGTGCTCCATCTTTGTCCGTGAAGACATAGTGATTGGTTATTGCCCATAGTTCTTTTACCTGATTAGAGTCTACATATGGAAATATGGTTTTAATGTGAATGAAATCATTCATTCTTTTGGCATAATATACTAAAGGAGTTTTTGAGAAGTTATAAGTTGGGCCGTCTGTTGTTATGGCGTAAACCATATCATCCGGCGGCCATCTGTTCTTCGTCTGCTCGACACGCCAGTATTTTTTGTAATCAGCCTTCTTTTCCCGGACGAACTCGGTTAGATAGTTAATGAGAAAAGTTACAGCTGATTTTACATGCGCATCTGATGTATCGGTTCTAACAGAGACCTGCGCAGTTAGTGCATTGGAGAATGCTAAAAGTATAAATACGAATAGAAGATGTCTCATCAATGGCAGTAAGTCAGGCGTTCATTCTCCCACGTAAGTTACAATTTTCACATGCTGGAAGATATCACAATAGGCAGACAGTCTACAATTCGTGATTCTTTACTCCTGTGAGCGCTTTATTTAGGGGGTATAGCGCTTCCGACTGGCGATCACAATTTCTGCAGCATTTGAAGGAACGGCAGGATGCGCGAGCGGTAATACTCGTGGTGTCAATTATAGTTTATCAGCTCTCCCACCAGGAGTGAATTGGAGCGAAGCGCCTGTATCTCCGCCACGCTCGATGCATTGAAAGGCTTACTGATAAATCGCTTAGCAAAGGGAAGGCTTTTCGCCAATTCGAGATCTGATGCACTCAGCTCCGATGATAGCATGATGGCTATACAGCATTGAGAGGAGTAGCCAGGGAGCAATGAGAGTCTCTCGAGAAATGCTAACCCACTTAGTTCTGGCATATTAACGTCCAGCACGATGACTTGAGGTGCCAGTTCTGGCTGCTCCCGGGTCTGCTCAATGTACTCGATCGCTTCTGCCGCAGAGTCGTATTCCTGGCAGGCAACGGTAGCATGGGCTCTTTTGAGCGCGTGTATAGTGATAAAGCGATCTAACTTGTTGTCATCAATGATCATTACTCTTTCCAGCATGAAACGGAGATTTAGAGAGCCACTATAATGGAGGCGCCCCAAAGTTGTCAATGTCGTCGGGGAGGGCACAGCAGGGTTTCGCCATTAACGGGTCAATAACATTCAGGACACGTTCCTTCCCAGCACCCTCCTGAACCGCTCCACCGAAACATCAGCCATTACCTCCTTGCCGGTGATCAGCAGATCTGCCATTTGCTTTGCGAAAAAGGGGGCCAGTGAGTATCCCTTCGTGCCCATCCCGTTGAGTATGCCCACTGAGGGAAAAAAGGGGTGCATCCCTGCGAATGGTTTATAGTCCACGGAAGAAGGACGTTCGGCGGAAAGGTGATCTTCCATCGTCCATGGCAGCTTCAGCCAGCTCTTTAAGGTATATTCTACACGTGTGCGGAATTCCGCAGTGGGAAGAACGTCGTCATATTTCCAGGCGAACGAAGAGCCTATCCAGAACAGATCTTCCTTCCACGGTACGATCTTCAGTTGTTGCTTGTAGATGCGTGTTCGTGGCAGGTCGGGTATCCTTCCTATGATAGCTTCCCCTTTGTTCATGGAGAACGGCAGGAGCGAGAAATAGGGGCTGTTGGCTGCGGCGCTGCCCTCACAGAAGACGATCTTTGAGGCAAGGATATCTTTATAGTGCACCTGGTGTTCAGTGATCGTGCAGTCGTTCACGTCAAAGACTTCTTCAAGTAGTTGGTGCTCCCTCTTCAGCACGTTGCGCCAGGACGCCAGCAGTTTGTTGCCATCTACCAGCACACACGGTCCGATGGCTCCGGCTCCGGCATAATATTGAAACTTGTCCTGCAGCTCGCCATTGTCTGCTACCCTCAGGTGCTCCGGCATCAGGGCAGCCTTCTCCTCAAATAAGTCCCGCTCTTCCGGTGAGCTGTGGAATTGTAGGATATCGCAACTACTCAGGAGTGCTATGTTCAGTTCAGATTCGAGATCCTGGTATGTCTGCAAGGCTACAGGCAGCAGTTCGTCAAAAAGCCAGGTTTTTACATGTCTTTTTCCCGTGACGGGATTGATCAGTCCACTTGCCGCTTTGGACGAACCTGAGGAGTCCCCGACATCTATGAGGATGAATGACTTGCCTGCTCTTTTGAGATGCCAGCTCAATAGCGTGCCGCATATGCCCTGCCCGATAATAAGGTATTCTGCCTGCACCATGATCAGTTTACCGCGCAAATCTATTCTATTCGCTGAATTTCCTATTTTCACTCTCCACGATAAACTTTGATGATGTCGAAACTTATGAAATGTTGTGGCACGCTGTTATTGGCGAGCTTCGCAGGCATAGCGGGATATGCACAGACCAAAACGGATATGGAAGAAATGACGCTCTCGGTCTCTACGGACCAGAATCCACTGACACAGCAATGGACAGGCCCATTTAACGGTGTTCCTCCATTGGACAAGGTAAAGGTTGAATATTTCAAACCGGCGCTCGAAGCGGCAATGGAAGAAAACTTAAAGGAGATCGATGAGATCGCCCGGCGAAAGGATATGCCGACGTTCGACAATACCATCGCGGCCATGGAAAGGACCGGCAAGAAGCTGGACAGGGTTGGGACGGTATATGGTATCTGGAGTTCCACCATGAACGACCCGGAGTTTCAGAAGGTGGAAAAGGAAATGGCGCCAAAGCTTGCCGCATTGTCCGACGAGATATTTCAGAATGAACAGCTTTTTAAGCGTATAGAAGCTGTATATAATGATCCCGCTAAGAGCAAGCTGACACCGGAGCAGCAACGCCTCACATGGAAGTATTACACCAACTTTGTAAGGGCGGGCGCTAAGCTCGATGCGGCTAAAAAGGAACGGTTGTCTAAGATAAATCAGGAGCTCGCGGGCTTGTTCACCAGGTTTAGTCAGAACGTGCTGGCGGATGAAATGGACCAGGTGCTGGTGCTGAAATCTGAAGCTGAGCTGGCTGGCCTTCCGCAGTCGCTGAAGGATGCCGCCGCTGCCGCAGGTGTCACCAAAAAAATGCCGGGTACGTGGGTCATTTCCAATACGCGCTCTTCGATAGACCCGTTCCTCACCTACTCCGACCGGCGTGACCTGAGGGAGAAGGCCTGGAGAATGTTTGTTAGCCGTGGCGATAATGGTGGTGAACATGATAATAACGACATTATCACCCAGATACTTCAGCTGCGCGCTGAAAGGGCAAAGTTGTTAGGTTATGAAACGCACGCCCACTGGCGGCTTGAGAATACTATGGCCAAAACTCCGGAGAAGGCTATAGAGCTGATGGAGGCTGTATGGACGCCTGCGGTGGCAAGAGTAAAAGAGGAGGTGGCCGACATGCAGCGGCTTGCTAATGCGGACGGGGCGAACATTACTATTGAGCCGTGGGATTATAAGTATTACGCAGAGAAAGTAAGAAAGCAGCGCTATGACCTGGATCAGAATGTCGTAAAGGAATATCTACAGCTCGACAAGCTGAGGGAGGGTATGTTCTGGGTGGCCGGAGAGTTGTTCGGCTTTAGTTTCACACCCATAGCAGGAATACCGCTGCACCACCCTGACATTATGGTATGGGAGGTGAAAGACAAGACTAGTGGCAGACATGTTGGACTATGGTACTTCGACCCTTACGCCAGGCAAGGCAAGCGCAGCGGAGCATGGATGAACGCCTACCGGAGCCAGGAGCGGCTGGATGAGAACGTCACCACCATCGTCTCTAACAACTCCAACTTTGTAAAAGGCAACCCGGGAGAGCCCGTGCTGATATCATGGGATGATGCGGAGACCTTGTTCCATGAGTTTGGACATGCCCTGCATGGACTGTCCTCCAATGTTACGTACCCTTCACTTGCCGGAACATCGGTGGTAAGAGACTATGTGGAGTTCCCTTCGCAGCTTCTGGAGCATTGGCTGTCCACACCTGAGGTACTGCAGCGCTTTGCTGTCCACTACAAAACAGGTAAGCCTATTCCGCAGTCCCTTGTTGACCGCATAGAGCGTGCTGCTACGTTCAACGAAGGCTTTGCAACAACCGAGTACCTTGCAAGTGCGCTCATTGATATGAAGCTGCACCTTGCCGGCGCTCAGAAGATAGACCCGGATAAGTTCGAGAAGGAAACACTTGCAAAGCTCGGTATGCCAAAGGAGATCGTAATGCGTCACCGCACGCCTCAATTCTCTCATGTCTTTTCGGGCGACGGTTATTCTGCCGGTTACTATAGCTACTTATGGTCTGACGTTTTGACTGCAGATGCGTATGGCGCATTTACAGAGGCGGGCGGGCCCTACGATAAAGACGTAGCTGCTAAGTTGCGCAAGTATGTGTTCACAGTAGGGAATACGATCGATCCTGCGGAAGGTTATCGTTCATTCAGGGGAAGAGACCCTAAGACGGATGCATTAATGATAAAAAGAGGCTTTCCTGTTAAAGGCTCAGGAAAGTAACTGCTTCTTCAGAACAGTGAGCGGAAGCACTCCTGACTGGAGATAGTCAATATGGAATTGTTGGGTGGATCGGCCTTTGTGTTGTTCCACCCATTCTTTTTTTAAGTTCATGATGAAATCTGCCCCAACCTTGTAGCTCAATGCCTGCCCACACCAGTTCGTTACTCTTGTGATCTCTCTTTCGGCAATATCGTCTTGTCCTGGTATAGTTGCTTTCCAATATTCAATTGCTTCCTGTCTCGTCCACCCATAATAGTGAATGCCTGCATCAATGACCAGTCTTGCTGAGCGCACAAGGTCCCACTCCCATTTGCCAAGGTATGAGTAGGGGTCCTGGTACAATCCGAAATCCTTGCCAAGATATTCTACATAGCAGCCCCATCCTTCAAAGTTGCCCGGGTAGAGGAATAGCCGTTGTAGATCCGTCCTTTTGGAGATGGTGCTTTGCAGATGGTGACCTGGTATCGCTTCGTGCATGTACAGCCATTCCATGGCTCTTCTATTGTATCTGCCCGTAGAGAAGTTAAATTGAAATACATCCTTACCGTATGCAGTATAAGTGTGGTTAAGGTACATGCCTGGCGGAGTATGAGCACCGGCTCCCGGCCACTCCATGGCATACACCGGTGGCACCGGAAACGAGCCTGCAAACCCAGGCAGCCGCTCCCTGACCATGCTATCTATTTTTTCGAATCCTGCTACTATCTCGCGCTTATCAGTAATATAGAAGCTGTCTTGACGGAGGTGCTTATAGAAGCTTTGAAGATCTGGAAACAGCAGCTCCTTTCTTATCTTTTCGATTTCATTCGTCACCTTCGCTACCTCCTTCTTTCCCAGGGCAAATACCGCCTCTGGTGAAATGTCGGTACTGGTAAACTTCTTGATAAAGTACCGGTACCAGTGCCTGTGATCCTTCATCTGAGCAAGTCCGTTCTCAGGAATACTTCTGCCTCCTGTCACCCATCCCTTCTCCAATTCAAGGCGGTAAAGGTTGAACGAAAGCTCATAAAGCAGGTGTTCATAGTCCGTCCTTTCCGCCAAGGACAGCTTACTCTGATCGATCCTTTGAATTTGGGAAGACTGCTCGCGAAAAAATGTTGCTTGCTTCTCGAGCGCCGCCGCCGATGGTATCGAGTTGAAGTAATCCCTGTAGTCATATTCCACTTCCGGAACATCCAGTTGCAGGTAGCCTTTTATAAATTCCGCTTTATATCTGGCAAACGATGTGTCATCCTGCTTTCCGGAGAAAGACAATAGCCAGAGTGTGGCAATGGTGAGGGTCAGCAACGCTCTTTGCATCTGCTACGATTGCTTCTTCAGCCATCCGAGAAATACCCTGCCCACTTCTCTGTTATAGCTGCCGGGGTTTGCTCTTGCTTCCTGGAAGGAGCTTGCTGTGTTCATGCCATGGTCTGCATTCTTAATGAAGGCAATAGTCGCGTCTCTGTTATAATGTTTTATTGCTTTTACTATGAGTTCATGGTCTTCCCTGGAAGATATAAAGTCGCTTTCGCCCCATGCGAGCAATGCTTGTCCGCTATAGTCCTTCCATGCAGCAGGTATATTAATATCATACAGCTCCTCGTTATATTTTCTTGATCTCAGATCGAACACGGAGAGGTAGTCGCTGCACGAGGCTTTCTTTCGTGCTGCCTCCTCCGTCGTCATCTTATCAATGAAATAGTAAGCTGCGCATTCACAATAGTCTTTCACGTATTCATCAGTCTCTTCCGGGGCCCACTCATATGCCTCTCCTATGGTTCTCCTTGTCTTCATCAGGTACTCCATAAAGTTCGAACCGATCGTGCCGTATGCTATGATTCCCTTTATGTCTGTCTTAGCCGCTATCAGGGGAGCCATTAACCCACCCATACTATGTCCGATTATAAAGACATCCTTTTCCGTTAGACCCTTTCGTTGCCTCAGATCTTCTATGGCTTGCACATATCCCTGCACTTCTTCATGAAATCCTACCTCGTTACAGGCCTTTCCATATCCCGCTCCATCTCCTACGCCCGGCATCTCTATCCTGATGGTAGTAAATCCTTCTCTCGCCAGTTTATTAAGTAGCTGCAGCTCGCTGCGGTTGGTATCGAGGGGAGTGTCGAGTGAGTAGCATCCTATTCCCCCCAGGAAAACTACAATGGGCAAGCTGGTCTTGCTCTTTGGGCGTGTGATGATGATCCGCTGTATACCCGTCGCTGTTTTTGCCTGTGTGTATACTACCTCAAGATCATTGTACGACTCAAGCGGGTAAGGCTTAAAGGATGAGGTCCCGGTTACCTTTTGTTTGTTCCTGATCAGCTCGTAGCTGAATTTTGTGTTGCTCTTCTGCAAGCCCACATACTGGACAGCCTCCTGTGTGGAAGTGAATGGCTGATCATTGATCCTGACCAGCACATCTCCTTTCTGAAACCCTGCTCCCGCAGCGGTGGATCCTGGTATCACATTGTTGATAAGTACTCCGTTCCTGCTCCCGATGCCCATGATACGGGCTACATCATCATTGATGTTCTCCATCTGAACACCAAGGAAACTTCGTCTTACGAGTTCTTGCCCGGCGCTTTCATTGATCAACATGATCACGACACAAAGTGTCACTAGCAGCTTCGTCATATGCAAAGGATTAAGTCCTGTGTAAGTTGCTTAGAATACTATCATGAAATCTCCCGCTGACAGGGTGGTATTTAAGAGGGCAACTTCACCAAAACACCATCGCACCGTGCCCAACAGCTAACGGCCAACAGCCATCCGTCGGATTTTCCTGTTCATTAGATTGAACCAGAGCGGCGGAACCATGGCTAATATCATGCTTCCAGGGTACCCCGTAGGAAGCTGCGGAGAGTTTTCGTGGTGTCGCAAAGTCTGGTACTTCCTGCTGGCGAGATAGTGGTGATCACTATGTCTGCTCAGCTCAAATAGCATCAGTCGTCCAACAATATGGTTGCTGTTCCAGCTATGCTCCGGCATAGCGCGCTCGTACTTTCCGTCAACCGTCTCTTTCCTGTAAAGACCATAATGTTCTATATAGTTCACAGTCTCCAATAGTAGAACGCCAGTGACGGCAGCCGCCAGAAAGCACCCCAGTGCAAACCAGCCAAAGGCAAGCCCTATCAACAGGCAAAAGCCGAGTTCAACAAGCTGGTAACCGAGCATCTCGTTCTGCCACCAGCGCTTGTTCTTTTTCCTTTGTTCCTCGCTTGCTATACGCCAGGCGTTCCTATATACACCGGAAATACTCCTCAGCCAGAAGCCATACAGCGACTCCCCATAGCGGGCCGTACTCGGATCTCCCGGTGTCCCCACATGCTTATGATGCCCCCTGTTGTGTTCGATAAAGAAGTGCATGTAAAGTGATGTGGCCAAAAGGCTTTTAGCCAGTAGTTGCTCCGCAGGCTTCACCCGATGCCCCAGTTCATGCGCCACGTTTATGCCAAATACACCACATTGTAACCCCATTACCATTACTCTGCCTGAAATGTCCCATGCCGTAAGGCCGTCCGTCTCGATGGTTGTAAGGAATAAAAACAGTGATGCGTATTGCAGTGGAACGATCACGTACAGGAACCAGTCGTAGACCCTGTCGTTCTTAGCTATTTCGCCTTCCGCTTCATCCATATTCTGCTCACTTGGCTTGATAGCAAGCTCTATTAACGGAATAAGAATGAACGCATAAAGCACCGGCAGCCACACTATTATACCAGTTGAGGTGAAACTGATCCCCGCGCCAGCAAAGATGATCAGCGGCAAAGCATATTTATAAGCTTTCCAGCGCATTAGGCCACTTTAGATCATCTAAGATACAACTTAGAAAAAAGAGACTGAGCTTCACGACGGCTAAAACGTATAGCCTATACAAAGTCCCGTGCGTATCCCCGGAAGCGGCACCCTGCCATCTGCCTTTACGCCTGTATTGTTTACTGTAGCTGTAAACTTACTGCCCTGCACACCCATATCTTCAATTTCGGCTTTCAGTTCTGCCTTGTCATCCGGCACCAGGTCAGAGAGATCGGTCTGGGCATTTAGATTTACTTTGAAGCTTCCGTAGCAGGGGCCGAGAAGCCACCAGTCAATTAAAAATCGCTTCCCTACGTGCCATTGAGCTCCCAGCAACAGACCGCCTGAGAACCCGGTTGCCTTGCCTGTGAAATCAATCTGTCTTTTGGTACCGTCGTCCTCGGTAAACGTATGTTGCCAGTCCATGTTAAATCCCTGGATCCGTATGAATGGGGCAATGTAGAAGCCGTTGAGCGGGCGTTTGCCAAAGTAATATCTGAATTCTGGCGTGATCGCCCAGCTGCTCATCTTGACATTGTCGATGAAATTGATGTCTATCGTATCAGCGTCAAAGGCGCTCTTGATAGATGATTTAAAGGGTATCGAGCCCTTCGGCTGCAGCCGCAATCCCATCGCTATGGAGATATTCTCGTTTAGTCCTCGCTCGTACTGGAGAGAAAAGCTTCTTAGTGGTAGCGCAAATAGGTTAAGCTTAATGTGGTTCTTATCAAACTCTTTTGTCGTAACCTTCTCCTGTGCAAACGATTGCTGACACATTAGCATAAACGTGCCTATTATAAATATCTTCTTCATAAGACGGATTGAACGAGGCAAATATAGCTTCTGAAAATGCTAAATGGAAGGGATTTTACCGCCGCGTCCGTTTTGTATACGCAACCCGTTACATTTGTTACTTCAACAACCAAGGCTTATGAAGATCTCCTTCCATGGTGCCGCAAGAACGGTCACAGGCTCCAAGCATATTGTTCATATTAGCAACGGAAAGAAGCTGCTGCTCGATTGCGGCATGTTCCAGGGCATGGGTAAGGAAACGTTTCCGCTTAACAACGAATGGGGCTTCGAACCGACAGAGATCTCTTATGTCATTATCTCGCATGCGCACATAGATCACATAGGGCTCCTGCCCAAGCTTGTCAAAGACGGCTACAACGGAAAGATCTATTGCACAACGGCTACTGCGGATCTGATCGAGCTACTGTTGATCGATTCCGCTCATATCCAGGAGGCCGACGTGCGCTACAGCAACAAGCACCGCGAGAGAGAGGGTAGGGAGCTCATTGAGCCGTTATATACGCTTGAGGATGCCCAGGCTGTATTCCCTATGCTCGTCACTGCCGATTATAATGAAACAGTTGTGATCGAAGATGGCATCGAGCTCTTGTACACCGACTGTGGCCACATCCTTGGCAGTGCTGCAGTAAATCTGAAAATAAACGATGGCGGCAAGGACGTACGGATCACCTTCAGCGGAGATGTGGGCAGGTACAGGGACATGATCCTTCGGTCCCCGGACGTTTTTCCCCAGGCTGATTTCATCCTCCTTGAATCCACTTATGGTGACAGGTTGCACGACCTTAATGTTGTAGCCGCAGATAAGTTGCTCGATCAGGTAAAGCATACCTGCCTGGAGAAAAAAGGCAAGCTGGTTATCCCTGCATTCAGTCTCGGCCGCACACAGGAGTTATTATATCTCCTCAATCGATTGGAACTCGAGAAAAGGTTACCATCATTGAAGTATTATGTAGATAGTCCCCTCTCCATCAAAGCCACCGAGATTATTAAGGCGCATCACGAGTGCTTCAACAAGCATGTGCGTAAGCTGCTTGACAAGGATGAGGATGTCTTCAGCTTTAAGGGCCTTACCTATATCAGGGATGTCGAGGACTCCATGGCTCTGAATGTTAGCGAAGAGCCATGCGTCATCATTTCTGCTTCAGGCATGGCAGAAGCCGGCAGAATAAAACATCACATCAAGCACACTATTGCCGACTCAAAGAACACCATCATGTTCTCTGGCTATTGCGAGCCTAATTCCCTCGGTGGAAGGCTCAGGGAGGGAGCAGATCAGATAAGTATTTTTGGCAAGTCATACATGGTGCGTGCGGAGATTGATGCGATCGACGCGCTTAGTGCTCATGGAGACTATGAGGATCTGTCACAGTGGCTCGCTTGTCAGGAAGAGCACCTGGTGGCAAAGCTTTTTCTCGTTCATGGGGAGTACGACGTGCAGCTCAAGTTCCGTGATCGCCTGATAAGAAAGGGCTTTAAAGATGTGGAGATCCCTGCCCAGCACCAGACCATTGGCTTAGGTCTGTAATGCTGATCCCTAATAATCCTCTACTCGCTTCAGGCTCACTTCCGATACTGAGGAGACGATCATAGGGTACTTCTCAAGCGTCACGTCCGACTGATCAAGGCCGAATCCTCGTTCTTCAGAAAGGCTCACGCGTTTCAGCAGGAAGTACCCGCGCATCAGCAGTTGTTCAAAAAAGGGCAGGTCGTTGTCTCTCGAAAGGAACTTCTCCATTACAATAAACCTGAAGTCTCCCATCACATTATTCCTGCTGAGGGATTCATAGCGGCTCACCACATTCACTTCTTTGTTCTGCACCATTTCCTCCACCACCTTCCGGAACATCATCTGTATCCGGTGCTCCACCCTGAAGCCAAGCCTGAACTCCACCCGTATGATCTCATTCGGCACTATCGTCTGCACCACGTACTCCATAGTATATGGATCGTCCAGTACGTCCACGTGCACAAACCAGTACAGGTCCGCCCGCTTCGGCTTGCGGTATAGTATAGAAAATATGATCTTATGCTCTATCTCCTTGGGGTTGTTAGCGCTCGTCAGGTACACCAGGTGGGTGGAATACTTCGGAATAGTGCGGTCATTGCTCAGCTCCTGGAGTATCGGCACATAGTCTTCCAGTCTCACAAATTCCACATACCTGTTCTTGATCTTCCGGCTTCGGTACCACACGATCATCACCGTGAATAATGCCGCACCAATGATCATGGCCACATAACCTCCGTGGGGGAACTTCTCAAGGTTCGCCACGAAGAAGGAAAGCTCTATGGTCAGGAAGACCAGCAGGTAAGCCACGATCCAAAATATAGGCACCCTCTTCACAAACATAAAGTAGGCGAACAGGCAGGAGGTCATGATCATTGTGAAGATGATCGCCAGCCCATAAGCAGCTCCCATGCTCGACGATTTCTGAAAGATCAGCACCACCGCCACACAGCCTGCAAACAACAGTAGATTAATACCCGGAATAAAGATCTGCCCTCTTTCTATAGTAGGGTAGTTGATCTTCATCCTCGGCCACAGATTCAGCTTGATGGCTTCGCTGATCAGTGTAAACGACGCCGATATCATCGCCTGGCTCGCCACTATCGCCGCCACAGTCGCTATAGCGATACCTATTATCAGGAACCATTGCGGCATCAGCGAAAAGAATGGATTGGCAACGTCCGCGTTCCACAGCACGCCTTTGTGGTTCAGCAGCCATGCTCCCTGGCCCAGGTAGTTTAGTATAAGGCACGTCTTCACGAAAATCCAGGTATACCGGATGTTAGCTCGCCCGCAGTGTCCCATGTCCGAGTATAAGGCCTCCGCCCCTGTGGTGCACAGGAACACGCCTCCCAATATCCAGAACCCCTTCGGATACATGGTAAGCAGCTCAATGGCATGGTACGGGTTAAATGCTCTCAGCACCGCCCAGTCATCGCTGATGTGAATGATTCCCAGCACAGCAAGCATAGTAAACCAAAGCGACATAATTGGCCCGAAAGACCTCCCTATCGATGCGGTGCCAAATTGCTGGAACAGGAACAGCGCCGTCAGTATCACCAGCACTATGTTGATGATGGTAAAGTCTCCCGCTTCATGAAAGGCCGGTATATTCCTGAGTCCCTCTATTGCCGAAGTCACAGAGATGGGCGGAGTGATCATCCCGTCCGCCAGTATCGTAGCTCCGCCCAGCATCGCCGGAAACACTGTCCATTTCCCGTGCCTCCTTATCAGTGCGAACAGGGAGAAGATGCCACCTTCACCTTTATTGTCGGCCTTCAGTGTCAGCAGCACGTACTTCACCGTGGTTTGCAGTGTCAGCGTCCAGATAATGCAGGACAGGCTGCCTATGATCAGCAGTTCGTTTATCTCCTTCTTATTGCATATTTCGTTTAGTACGTAGAGGGGAGATGTACCTATATCGCCGTATATAATGCCAAGTGCGATTAACAGGCCTGCAGCAGTGAGCTTATTGTGTTTTCCCACAAAAGTTGGGCGCTTTTTAAAAAGATATAGCCGCCAAAGGTAGTATATATTCATTACGGCTCACCTTGTTATAGACTATTTTAATACCGCCTCGCGCTGTTCAGCTCCTTCCCTTCCATGCCCCCAACTTGTTGGTGGGTCTCGCCCCCAACTTGTTGGCGGGTTTAAGGAAAAGTGCCCGTAGGGCGGAAGGGTTCAATTCTCACGCCGTTCAGAGGCTCGGAGAGCGTCCTTACTCGAGTTCAGCTCCTTCCCTTCCATGCCCCAACTTGTTGGTGGGTTTAAGGAAAGAGTGCCCGTAGGGCGGAAGGGTTAAATTCTCGCGCCATTCAGAGCTTGGGGAGAGCGTCCTTACTCGCGCTGTTCAGCTCCTTCCCTTTTTTTTAAGGGAAGGTGCCCGTAGGGCGGAAGGGTTAAATTCTCGCGCTGTTCAGGGCCGAGGAGGCCGATAATGCCGTATCCTTCGTACCTTTGCGCCTCCTTTATGGTAAAAATTGCGAACATAGAACTAGGTGAGTTCCCCTTGCTCCTCGCGCCGATGGAAGACGTCAGCGATCCTCCCTTCCGCGCTGTGTGCAAGGAGAATGGAGCAGACCTCATGTACACCGAGTTCATCTCCTCCGAGGGACTCATTCGCGACGCCATGAAGAGCCGCCAGAAACTGGACATCTTCAACTACGAAAAGCCCATCGGCATCCAGATCTTCGGTGGCGACGAGGAAGCCCTCGCCCTTTCCGCCCGTATTGTCGATGCTACTAATCCCGATCTTTTGGATATCAACTACGGCTGTCCCGTAAAGAAGGTGGTCTGCAAGGGTGCCGGTGCCGGGGTCCTCAAAGACGTTGATCTCATGGTTCGCCTCACCAGCGCAGTGGTTAAGAATACCAATCTTCCGGTCACGGTTAAGACCCGCCTCGGCTGGGACAACGACACCCGCAACATCGAGGAGGTAGCCGAGCGCCTCCAGGACGTAGGCATCAAAGCCCTCTCCATCCACGGCCGCACGCGTACCCAGATGTACAAAGGCAGCGCCGACTGGACCCTCATCGCCAAAGTAAAGAACAACCCTCGCATCCACATACCCATCTTCGGCAACGGTGACATCGACACCCCCGAAAAAGCCCTGGAGTACCGCAACAGGTACGGTGTAGACGGCATCATGATAGGTCGCGCCGCCATCGGCTATCCCTGGATCTTCCGCGAGATAAAGCACTTCTTCAAAACAGGTGAGCACCTCCCGCCGCCTACGCTTGAAGAGCGCATCAATGCCTGCAGAAAACACCTCACAGGCTCCGTCAACTGGAAAGGCCAGAAGCTTGGCATCCTCGAGATGCGTCGCCACTACGCCAATTACCTGAAGGGTCTCCCTCACATAAAGGACTTCCGCCTCAAGCTGGTCACTACAGAAAGCCTCGATGAGCTGGAGCAGATCTTTGATGAGATAATAGAACACTACGCCTCTGTCCCTGAATTGGTTTAAGCACTACTTTTGCCGCAAAATGCTTCCAATGAACAGGCTTCTTCTGTTTACCCTTTTCCTCATTGCTTCCTGCAAGACCGCACCACAGGCAGATAGCGCTATAGTCTCAGAAGCCAATATTGTTACCGCTGCCAACGGCACCACCTATAAAGCCGACATCAGCCAAAGCACCATTGAATGGATAGGCACTAAGCCCACTGGTCATCACCACGGCACCTTGCGGCTCACGGGTGGCGAGCTCATAGTCGGCGACAATGCAGTGAAGGGTGGTAGCTTCACCATAGACATCAACTCCCTCACTCCCGACGACCAGAAGCCCTCTAAGAACGAAATGCTTCAGAAGCACCTCCTCAGCGACGACTTCTTTGATGCGCTCAACTTCCCAAGTGCCCGGTTCGACATCACCTCCATCACGCCATCTCGGCAGAAACATGGCAGCACCTTCACCGTCTCAGGAAACCTAACTCTTAAAGACATCGTAAAAAGCATCAGCTTCCCTGCGTCTATCTCCATAGATAGAAATACGCTCACCGCTCACGCCATCTTCAACTTCGATCGCACACTTTGGAATATGAACTACGGAAACGACAAGAGCCTCGGTAACTGGTTCATTCGCCCTGATGTAAATATTAAGCTCCACCTCATAGCAGAGAGATCATAATAGAAGCGTACGTTCTGATCTGAACATCTGCTGCCTCCGTCCGCTATAACCATTGGCAATGCCTTATCTTCGCGCAAAATTCAAAGATTAAGGTATGAGAAGGATCCTATTCTGTTTATTGTTTACTCCAGCATGCGCCTTTGCCCAGAATTTCGAACTTGGCCTCGGTGCAGGCATCAGCACCAACACTAAGCCCTCAGACAACATGCCCTACAAAGGCGACAAGTTCACCATCAATTACGCCTTCACTTTCGATGTGCTCTACAATATCAGCGACTACCTCCAGGCTGGTATAGAAGCACACGCCACACAGCTTTCACGTAAGTCCTCCACTGTTTACACCACCTTCTACGGCAATAAGATCGGCAACGACAATAAGCGCTTCGTTTATGCAAAATCAGCCACTTCAGTATGCGCCATAGTAAACGGTAAGCTTCCTGCCCGCAACGGTTACGCTTATGGCGGCCTTGCTGTAGGCTTCGGAGCCGCTCGCCACGACTCAAAGACCTTAAGCAGTAATGAATCATATCGTGCCCCCAACGGTGGCAATGGTCTCGTCTTTGGTCTTCAGGTCGGCTATGTTCTTGGTCTCACCGAGCGCCTCGGTTTCCAGGCCCAGGCAGCCCTTCGCCACTTCAGCCTCAGCTATGACGCAATGGAACCCACCGGCACTACCGCCGACAACTTAAAGTACAATATCATGAGCTTCCCCATCACCGTCGGCCTCCGTTACCGCATCAAAGGCGGCAGAGAAGACGCTGAAAAAGAAAGACAGGAACTTATGCAGGTTGGCCTAAACTATTAAGGGTGCTTGAACATAGGCTGTCTCTTATGTAATAAAGATAGGAAGCAGCCATGCCTGGATATGTGTAAGGGGCATAAATAGCCACACTACTCCTCGGGCTCACGCTGGCCACCCTATACCCCCAATAGAACAGGGTTAAGGCCATTTATGGATACGTAAGAGTCTTTCGAATGGAGATGAGGCATATTTTTTATGCCTGTTTATCGGCATCGCATATTGGCAGCCATAAATGAAACATATCAATGTGAGGCTTATCCTATTGCACATATTATTTCTCCTCGCTACGCAGCTCGGTTACTCGCAGGACACTGATACGCTTCTAAGAAAACTGGACAGTCTGCACAGGGAGGAACAGAAGCCTGAGAACAAACGTCCACCAGACATAGACGAAGAGGACTATACCAGCCAGACGAATATCACTCCTAAAGGATACGTAGTATTGCTCGGCACCAACATTGTGCAGGAAATAACAGGGCCTTTCCATACCTCAGGCAAGACCTGGCTCAAAGTCGCGGGGTTTGTAGCATTGGAAGGGGCGTTGTTATTTGCGGACAAGCCCATACAAAAGGCCAGCTATGACTTTATGCAGCGAAATCCCGGCCTCAGGAACACTAGCCAGTACATCACTAACTTCGGCGATTCCTATCAGGGAATAGTATTACTTGCCTTTGGAGCATACGGTTACATTGCGAAGAACAACAAAGTAAAGACCACAACCTTGCTCGCCACGCAGTCTTACATAGCATCTGCAGCGATGTCTACATTGGTGAAGATGGCTGTTGGTAGATACCGTCCGCGCAGCTTTGAGCAAGGACAGGAAGACAATCTCGTGTTCCGCGGGCCAGGGTGGGGCACGCGCGGCAGCTCATTTCCATCCGGCCATACCATTGCAGCGTTTTCAGCAGCAACCGTCTTTGCACAGGAGTATCGCGACCAACCGCTGGTTCCCATCATTGCTTATTCAGCCGCCACGCTTGTAGGACTGAGTCGCCTTACACAAAACGCCCACTGGGCAACGGATGTCTTTGCAGGGGCGGCGCTTGGCTATGTTACGGGCAAGCAGGTCGTACGCAATTACCACCGCTACGCCCGCCTGAGAAACAGCCAGAAAAATAAGACCTCTTTAATGATCAACCTCCACTACCAGGGAGGCGTTTTCATGCCCCAACTGGTCTACAGATTCTAGGGAGTCGCTGGCAGCAGATAGTATAATAGATTACCTATTGGATAACATGGCCAACAGCCAAATGCCAACAGCCAACGGTCAACGGTCAACTTCCTACTCCCTACTGCCTACTGCCTACTGCTGACTGCCTACTGCTGACTCCTGACTCCTGACTGCCTACTCTTTAAACCTTCTGGCTCCTGAATGCTGACGCCTGTCTCCTTCTCTCTATATTTG
>CAMPJV010000012.1 GCA_946886975.1 uncultured Taibaiella sp.
CAGGGGATTTGCTGTTGAGATATTTGGTGTCGTATAATTAAGAGCAATCCCGGTTGGTGGGTTAGGATCGGTAGGAAATTTGCCTGTAGAGTCTGATAGCACCGGTCCATAGGTTGGTCCGGTCTGAGATTTGGAAAGAGCAGTAAACTCCTGTCTATTTTCATTGATTTGTATGATATTCCCGAACGTCATCGAAAATCCGCCAAATATCGAGAGATTGGGAGCTACATAGTATTTGAGCATCAGAGGTATCTCAATTTCCCAATAGTTTTTTTCCTTTACGGCTTGTCCCAAAATAATGGAATCATAGGCATTATGATAAGTATATCGCCTTACTAACACAGAATCACTAGCTCCAGGCTGACTTGGTGAATAAGTTGAGTCGTTAAAAGTTACGGATTGACCAGTTAGCCTATGATAAGCCCGAGTTGCACCAAATATAGCAGGCTTGTTGATCTGGTTGTACTTAACGCCCGGTTGCACGGCCAGCCCCACTCTTGGCGATAAATTCCATTGAAGGAACGGTGCTACAACAAAGTTGTTGGTAGTTATTTCGCTAAACCCTCTGTCATACCCAGCCTTAATTCCGCCTTCCACTTTCATCTTATTAAAGTTCCTCTGCTTGCGCTGACGTTCCGCATTCCCACCACCTCCGCCACCACCGGATGGTGCCGGAAGGCCCGGTTCGTCATCATCAGTAGTTGCAGTTGGCGTTGTCTCCGTCTCATCCTCCGCTTCCAGGGCAGACATATTCAAAACGATGCCGTCCTCATTACGTTCATAAGCTTTTTTGGCTGGTTTCGCTGCTGGTTCAGCCTTTGCAGTCTGGATTGACTTTGCCTTCGCTCCACTGTTTGTAGATGCATTATTAGTGACAGGTTCCGGTGTTGCCGCCTTATTAGCTTCAGAGCTCAGACTTATTTCCTTATTCTTGTTAGGCTCCGGAGTTACAAGTATGGGTGTGCCCTTTGCACTTGTAGATGAAACTTCAATGGGCTTTCCTTTCGATTGTTCCGGTGTTATGCTAACGGGGTTGCCACTGCTCTTTTCCGGTGTCACAGCGATTGGCTTAGCTTTTGCTACCTCAGGCTCCAGCAGCACAGGCTTGCTCGCGGTCTTCTCCGCAACTGGCTTGGTCGGTTGTTTAATTTCTAAAGCTGGGTTTGGCGTAGCCGTTGACGTGTTTGCCGTAGTTGTTGTAGGGCTAGTCTTTTTATCCTTCGCATCAGGCACAGGCACCGCATTAATGCTCTTACCATTGGCGTTCTTCGGCTGTGATTCCTTAGTGTTATTCGCTTTAGCAACAATCTCCTTCGTAGGGTCGCCCATCTTATTCGTTCCTTCAGCCGTCGCGCTCTTCGCTGTTTCCTGTATTAATGCTTTTGTGTTCTTCTGCTCTTTACCGGCATCGGCGGCATTCGGCGTCTCTCCCCCTTGCGTAGTCTCTGTCTGGGTGTTATTGTTCACCTTGGCATTCGCACTCGACGTACTATTTTCAGCAGTACCTGTGGCGGGATTATTATTGCTATTGGCAGTAGCCACAGCTTCAGCGCCCGCCTTCGTCTTAGTCGCTGCACTGGTTGTGGCGGTGACATTAGCAGTCGTCTTCTTGTTTAGTGCAGTAGCGTTCTTGGTATTGGTTGTAGTTCTCTCAGTTTCGCCTCCATTCTCTGCAGAGGTGACACCCTGGGTATTGGCCGAAGCGTTGGCTGCCGTAGCACCTTTATTCGAAGCTGCTTTAGTCTTATTCGTTCTTTTAACAGAAGCAGTCCTGGCATTCGTACTTGTCTTCTTCTCCGTTACATTTTCGTTATCACCTTTAGTTCCTGCGTCCTCATTTCCTTTCTGGGCCTTCTCTTTACTCACGCCACTGCCTTCACTATTTTCACTTGCTGCCTTATCCCATACCTTCAACGCCTGCTTCTTCTTTGTGCCTCGGGTTTCCGATTTGCTCGTCCCCGGTGCGTCTGGCGTTTCGTTCATCGCCGTTTCAGTCCCATCATTACTGCTGCTCGGAGTTCCGGCTTCTGTTATATTCGTATCTGTCGCCGTAGTCGAAGGCGTAGCTCCGGAAGGCGCGCTTCTCTCCACATTTTCATTTAAAGGCTTCCTCTTCGATGTAGTCTTTTCTAGCGACTTGTTGATAATAAAATACCCCACAATACCCAGCAGCGCCAGCAATAGCAGTATCCACAGCCACCTTCTCGATGGTTGCTCTGCTACCGTTGCTTCAGCGGCAGGCAATCTCTGTTCCAGTGAGGTCCACACGCTGGCCGGCGGTGTCTCCCGGTAGTCGTTTAGTCCTTCCCGGAACAGATCATCAATATGTTTACTGCGGTCGTCCATTTTGTGCTTTACCTCAACGTTATTTTCTCTTTTAGTCTCCGTCGCGCATCGTTCAGATGCCACCGACAGTTATTTTCATTCAGCCCCAGGTGTTCCGATATCTCTTTATGGGACAGCTGCTCAAATACAAAAAGGTTAAATACAGCCCTTTGCGTCTCAGGTAGCCCATGCACCAGTTGCAATAGTTCCTTATAGCCCATTTTCCCAATAACATCCCCATCCACATGCACGTCAGTAGTCTCTATCTCCACTTTGTAAGCAGGCTCCTTCTTAATGTACTTACGGAAGTTATCAGTGATCGTGTTGATGACAATACGACGCATCCACCCTTCAAACGAACCTTTGAAGGAATAGCCGCTCAGGCCGGTCAGTATTTTATAGAATGCGTCATTCAGTATTTCATCCGCCTGCCCGGTATTATAGACATAACGTTTTACCATACCATAGAGTAAAGGAGCATATTTGTCATACAGCTTCTTCTGGGCTAGCCTGTTCTGGGCAATACAATCCCTTATCAGGTCTAAAGGGGGTTCTTGACCTGGGGCAGGGCTACTTCCGGAAGTTTGCTGATGCAGTATGTTATCCTTTTCGGACAAGTGCTAAACGTTTACCAAAGGCTCTTAATTCTTTGTTCTTACTTGATGACGAACATTCGGAAGGAAATGTTAGTGCAACGGGCTAAATTTTTTTAAAGGTTGGGTCATCTGCCAAAGTTTTTTTTCCTCCGGCTGGTTAAAGCTATCTATTAGGTGCCAAACCTCATAACATATCATTGCTGTACAGATACATAAGCAGGCACAGTAGCAGCGTAACACCCAGCACGATCAGGGGCAGATACTTGTCTCCTCTCATCTTTTTTCTCCTCTCCTCTTCCGCAAAGGCTATTGTCTGCCGCATCAGGTTATCATTGCCCGCCATCATCCCCAGCCTTGATACTATTGCGGGGTAATACCTATAATCCAGTTTCCTTATCGAGCTAATGATCTCCTCCAGGATCTGACGGTTCGTCTGCTGTTCCTGCTCCTGCTGCAACACCCCAAGGTGCGAGTCCGACAGCAGCAGAAGCACGTATTCACTAACGGCTTTGTGGTTCATCGTATAGCTGTCCAGCCCCGCCATATGACTGCTTAATTTCCTTGCCTCCTTCAGCAGCCACTCTCCTGATATGATCATCGGATCCTTTCGGCTGCTTAACCCCGCGAAGTATCTCTCCTCGTCATATATTTTCCTCTTTTGCTCATCCCCAAGCACCTTATATGCCTCCTGTATCTCCCTGAAGTGACTCGCGGTGAAGCCGCTGTCCAGGTTCTTGTCCGGGTGATATTTATGCGCCAGCACCCTATAGGCTTTCTTCACTTCCCCCAGCGTTGCCGTAGAAGCTATCCCCAATGTTCTATAATGATCTTTTAGCCCCATCTGGTATTCCCACCAACTAAAATAGATATTCTCTTGCTTTTGCCCTCTCCTCTTGTCAGTCTGTTCTTACCTGCACTACCGGTTAGCCCCTGCCTCGCCCTTGCCTCTCGACCGGTTTTTATACGGAGTAAATACGGGATAAATACGGGATAAATACGGGGTAAATACGGGGTAAATACGAAGTAAGTACAGAGTCGCCGCGCTTGGCCATAGGCTCTTACATGCGTCTGCTTAGGTGGAACACAGCCTTACCCTGCTCTTTCCTCTTCCGCATACCTGTTGCTCCGGCAAATCTTGAGGGCATAAAAAAAGCCCCGCGGTTGCGGGGCTGAGTTCTCTCTCTCCTTTTAAATGTCTTTTATATAGCCTCTTTCAATGCTTACGGCCTTTTTCCTGCACAGGCTGTTGCTGTACTGGTATGAGCGCAGGCTTCATAAAATGGTAAGGAGTAATTGCTACTCCAAGATTCCTCCATCGTGGAAGCATCTTCGGGGTAACTGGTCTGTAAGCACGTGCCATGTGAAGGTGATCCATCACGGAAGCCAGTTGCTGCAGACCTGAATTAATTGTTTGATTAACTACACGGCGTAGAGACTTCATATACATACTGCCACATTTCCTGGGGCCGGTTTTTTACTTTCGGGAATACACAAATTTCATTAAAATTTTCCAAACTAAAAGGTTAATTCGCTGTAAAAGAACAGATTTTATATCCTTTAATTCCTACAATATAATCCATCCCTTTTTACTAACCAAATATTAATGATCGTCGCGTACGTCTAATGCTGCACCACGATCCTCACCACTCCTGCTTTTCCTGATTCACCCGTGATCTTCACAAAATAAACGCCGTTCGCCAGCTGGCTGGTAGCAATAGTCTTTTTAGTCTCCGAGTCAGCGCTTGCATGGATCACAGATTGTCCCAGCATATTCAGGATGTCTATCTCCATCTCTTGCTGCTCTGTTCCCCAGTCTATCACAAGCTCATTATTTACCGGGTTCGGGTACACCTTCACGTTTTCCAAAGAGAACCCGCCAATGCTCAATAACGATACATTCAGAACGTTCGACTTATCTGACGCACATCCCGTCCCGGTGGCCTTTGCATAGTGGTTGCCCGGCTCGATCGGATGATACGTCTGGCTAGTCGCTCCTGGTATTAACCCGTTCGGGCCAAACCACTGCACTGGCGACACGCTTGCTACCAGGTCACCGTTCACAAACGAGATCACTGGTGCCGGCAGCCCCGGAAGGAAGCTTACGGTATGTCCGTTCGATCTTATAGTATCAGGGGTATTACAAGTTGTGTTATTTACTACGGTCATGCTGGTCACCACGTCCCCGCTCTGCAGGTTGGTAGGGTTCCATGTTGGCCCTGCTGCTGCAGGAACTCCGTTCACCAGCCAGGTAATGGAACTGCTGCCTGGCACATTAGTGGTTGTGGCCACAAAAGAGATCACTGAATCCTGACAGCCTGGGAAACCAGAGGTGATACTGCTCACCAGCGTTGCTCCTGTAGACGGCTTAATGGTCACTATATAGTCTTCTGCCTGCCCTGCAACAAGGCTCCCGCATGGGGTAGGAGGGGGTGCCGTGGTCAGGTCGCTAATGATACGCATCCTCAGTGCCTGGCACACCACTGGTCCTGTAGCCGGAATGTTCACCGTTCCGGTGTGAACCTGGTTAGCTGTCGCTCCTGCATGGAAGTACACCAGCTCCGCCGGATCCTGGAACTGCCCGTCATTGTTGTAGTCTATATATGCGCTCACATTCTCAGGCTGAGGGCCGGTCGTTACGCTGATCGGATAGCTCGTCCCGAGATATACTTCTGTGTTGTGCGTACAAAAGTTGTCTACATGTATACCCTCGGTGTTAAATCCTCCTGAGGTCCTCGTCATGTTGTTAAAGCTCACCTCTTGTGGTCCCACGTTAGCAGGGCTGCCTGGGTTCATTGCCGTAGGGATGCATTGTGAAGGCAGCGCTGGTTGTGGCGCATTCACTCCGCCGTCCGACACCATTAAGCTCGCCCGGTTATTCAGCAGGTTCCATAATACTTTCTCTCGCTGGCCAGCCGTAAATCTGTCCCTGCAGCCTTGAGTGTAGCTCATAAAGCTGAACTGAGTGTTGTTCAGGGGAGTATTAGTGCATGGGTTGATCACATCGGTACAGGTAATGCCTCTCTTATGAGGCTCAGTGTCACAGATGCCGTCTCCGTCCAGCAGACAGTCTACATTCGGTGGACAGTCCACACCGCCATTATCGCCTTCAAAGGTGTGCGGCAGTCCCATTCCGTGTCCAAATTCATGGACCAGGGTAGAATATCCCGCCTGCGCGTATGCGGCAAGGATCACAGTGCCATCTATAGAGGGACCTGCGCCGGGATAATAGGCATATCCCGCCACACCTGGATCGTCTATCTTGTTTACCACCCACACGTTGTAATATTGGTCGTTTGGCCACAGGCTCAAAGCTTTCACATCCACGTCAGACGCTCCCGGGCTGCCTATTCCGCCAGAGGCATAGCCTGACAGCACAGTACCATTCACCCTGTTTATGCCGTTCGTCGGCTTGCAGTCCGGATCCCTCGCAGCCAGTACAATTTTGAAGGGTATTCTCGATCCTCCGTTGGAAGTGTTCGGGTAGGCCGGCCAGATAGCCTGGTAGGTCTTGTTCACATAGTCCACAAGATCCATCAGCTGAATGTCTGTTGGGTTATACGCCGATCCGATCGGACCGCCGGTATGCACCACATGTATCACCATCGGTATCTCGTAAACCGTGTCGTTGCCGTTGATCAGCAGACGGGCGCTCTCCTTCATTTGGTTGAAGTTCACCCAGTCCTGAGTCATTTTCTGAACCCGCTGCTTGTAGACGGGGTCATTCTGCATTTGTTGCTTGTGGCGTTTCTCAAAACCACACAGCTCCTGCGCATGTACTATTGGCGAGAAAGCAAATAGTAGCGCAATGGAAGTAATAATTCTCCGCATAATGTTCAGTTGAATAGTAGCAATTTACTGATTGATCTACTATAAGACAAGCTTTCACCTGCTAAGGTTGGAAAGAAACCTGCTGAATCCCCTTTCTAAGCCCCTTTTACCAGCCTTTCCTTCACTTTATAGAGCACCAGCCCGATACCAATGATGCCAAAGGCGAAGAAGATATAGATCCATTCGCTGCTGAAAAAGATAAAAAGCCATATTATAATGGAAAGTATTGCCGGTAAAGGGAACAGCGGCATCTTAAATGGCCTTGGCTCGTCTGGCTTGCTGTAGTGCCACGCGATCACCCCTACTGCCTGGCTAACGAACTGTATCAGTATACGCATCACAATAATTGCGGTGATCACCTCCTTCATTTTAAAGAGCAGGCTGAATACGAATGCCAGCCCGCCCAGTGCCAGGAGTGATATATGGGGAAATCTATGCTTCGGATGTACTCTGGAGAAGATTGGGAAGAAGTCTCCGTTCAGTGCCGCGGCATATGGTATTCGCGAATAGCCCAGCATCACGGAGAACAGAGATGCCACGGCTATACAGAGCACCAGCACCGTGGCTATCTGGCCAGCCGTATGGTTATAGATATGCTCAAAGTATTCACTTACCACGAACTCCGACTTAGCCACCTGCTCCCAGGGCAATACGCCCACCACCATAGTCTGCATCGCTATGTACAGTATCGCAATTCCAGTGATCGAGATAAATATACTCCTGGGTATAGTCTTCACAGGGTCCTTGATCTCAGCTCCAAGATGACAGACGTTGTAGTATCCCAGGTAAGAGTAAACGGACTTCAGCGAAGCCTGTCCCAGAGCAGCAAAGAAGATAGTATCAAAGCTTATAGAGCTAAGGTTAAGGTCAAATGCTTGCTGTGGATTTATATGCGACACGCCTGATAAGATCAGCCATATAATAGTCCCTCCTGTGATAAACCACAGCACCACAGAGATCTTCCCGATGCTCTTTATCCCTCTGTACAGTAGCGCGACCAATAGCAAAACCAGTGCTCCGCTGACCATCTTTTTCTCTATCGTTGTAAGAGGAACCAGAAAGGACAGGTACTGGGAAAACCCGATGCTTCCACTTGCTATTACCAGCGGCGCCTGTATGGTTGTTTGCCATATGAAGAGGAATGCCATCAGCTTCCCTCCTTTCCCGAACAGCTTCTGAAGAAACACATAGCTCCCTCCTGCTTCAGGGTACTTCGCGCCAAGCTCTGCCCATACAAATCCGTCCATATAGGCGAGCAGCGCCCCGAGCAGCCATGCCACAATGCTCATAGGCCCCTGCATCATGCTCACTATCAGCGAGAGCGTCACGAACGGCCCTATTCCCACCATATCTATCATATTGACAGCTGTGGCTTGTGTCAGGGAAAGGCCTCTCTCTAGCTTCGATTCGGTAGCTGCAGAGCTCAAGTATTTTGGTTTGGTCTGACAAAATAGAGATCAGTTTGCATATTCAGCATCATTGTATCCTAAGGCCTGATTTTTTTAATCAATAAACGATGTCCCGACAGTTGCTCTTCATACTCGCTGCCTTACTACTTACAAGCTCTGCCTATGCGCAGAAAGCTCTTGGCACACGGCTTCAGTCTTACGATTATCCCTACCCGGTCTACTTTATGCCTGCCACCGTGGAAAGCCGACACGTCCAGATCGCTTACATGGATGTCAGGCCTTCTCGTCCGAATGGAAAGGTGGTTCTGCTCATGCATGGAAAGAACTTTCCTGCTGCCTACTGGCAGCATACAATTGTCGCTTTGACCGGTGCGGGCTACAGGGTACTTGCTCCTGATGCGCTCGGATTTGGCAAGTCCTCCAAGCCGCTGGTGCAGTATAGCTTTTCCTTACTCGCCGCCCTTACCAGGGAACTGCTCGACACCCTGAAGATTCAGAAGGTAGCAGTTATTGGTCACTCCATGGGTGGCATGCTGGCCACGCGTTTTGCCCTAAGCTATCCCGAAAGAGTCTCTAAGCTGGTGCTGGAAGATGCACTTGGACTAGAAGACTGGCGGAGCAAGGGTGTGCCCTACAGAAAGGTAGACGACTGGTATAAAGACGAACAGGCTGCCACCTTCCAGAGCATTCAGAAGTACCACAAAACTTCATATTACCCTGTCTGGAACGAGGAATACAATGAATGGATAAACGTCCAGTACGGCATGAAGCTCAGCAAGGACAGGAAGCAGCTCGACTACGTTAATGCCCTTACCTACGATATGATTTTCAACCAGCCAGTCGTTCACGAGTTCCCTGACCTGAAGGTGCCAACTTTGGTGGTGATAGGTACAGAAGATAAGACGAAGCTTGCAAGGGGAGTTTCAGAAAGGCTTGCTGCCACATTCGGCAACTACAGAAAGCTTGGTAAAGAAGCCGCAAATGCTATTCCCAACTCCCGGCTCATAGAATATGAAAATATTGGACACGTCCCGCATCTGGAGATCCCGGAGCAATTCCACGCCGACTTAATAGAGTTCCTTAAATAAACTTATTATCCTTTGCCGTCTTAATGGCGTCAGCTTTGGAGTGGACATTCAGCTTGTGGTAGATGTTCTTTATATGGCTCTTCACCGTCTCCAGGTCTATGAACAGCTCGTCAGCTATCCGTTTCCTGCTCTTCCCTGTAGCAATCTGCTCCAGTATCTCCGTCTCTCTCCTTGTAAGAGGGGAAGACTCATTACGCTGAAAGGATTGGATAACCATCCTGGCAATATGAGCGCTCATTGGCCCGCCACCTTCCATCACCTCATGTATCGAGCTGATGATCTTCTCATGTGGAGTATTCTTTGTAAGGTACCCCGACGCACCATTCCCAAGGGCGCGGAATATCAGCATATCCTGCTCGTACACGGTCAGTATCAGAATATATGTTTCAGGTATTAGCTTCTTCAGCTTAGGCAAGGCATCAATACCCGATATGCCCGGCAGCTCCACGTCCAGCAGCAGTACATCCGGGTCGTCATGATGTATCTTCTTAGCCGCATCCTCAAAAGAGGGATAGGTACTAACCACCTTATACCCTGGAGTATTGCCTATCAGGTAGGCATACCCTTCTCTGATGGTTTCATCGTCTTCTATTATGCTTACCCGGATATCAAGGTCCCTGCTCATAATCTGGAGTTTACAAGTTAAAGTTCCAACAGTTTTGTCAATCTTCTATCCCCTTTTTAAGGGTATATCCTTTGGCAGCCTGAACGTAAGATTGATAATTGTCCCCTTTCCTTTATTGGAATCTATATATAGTCTGCCATGTATCCTCGCCGCCCTCACGTTCATATTGTCTATGCCGTGTCCTTTCTTCACGTAGTGAATGTCAAAACCCTCACCGTTATCAGTCAATATCAGCTGCAGCGCGTTCTCATCTTTCAGGTTTGCTTCCAGCTTAACCTCCGTCGCCCTGGAGTATTTAAGACAGTTATTCAGTGCTTCTTTAAATATCATGATCAGGTTCCTGCTTATATCCAGCGGCAGCCTGTATTCCCTCCATCGTTCATCGGTCCCAGTGAAAGTGAAGTTGATCTCCGTGTCCTGGAATAGCTCGCCACCAAAGTCCCTTATCCGGTGTATTATCTCATAAAGACTGTCATTTGACGGCTTCAGCGACCAGAGTATATCTCGCGTGCCGCTATATAGCTGTGCCGTGTTATCCTGTATCTGGTGAATGATCCTGTCCGTCTCGGGGGTAAGGAGTATCTTCTTCTTAAGTACATTGGTCAGTACATTGATCCTTGTAAGCTTATTGCCCACTTCGTCATGAAAGTCCTCCGCAGTTCGCTGTCTCACCTTATTCTGCTCTTCCCTTCTAAGTTTTTCCAGTAGCTTCTGCCGGTTCTGCTTCCTCAGGTTCGCAATGTATTGTATGCTAATCCCCAACAAAATACATCCCGCCAATATGATCAGCCGAAACCAGTTGGTCTTATGAAAAGGGGTAATGATCTCAAACGGATAGGAGAGTTCTCTAGGCTGTTGATCCGCTCCAAATGCCATGCATTGCACTACGAAGGTATAGTTGCCAGGCGGCAGCGCCGAGTAGGTTACAGTATTAACTGTAGACCAATCTGACCACGGTGCATCCAGTCCTTCTATCCTGTACCTGTACTTTATCTGTTCACTGCTCCCCAATGAAATTGCATGAAAAGTGAAGGCAATATTGTTCTTTTTATAAGGTAGCCTTAGCCCGTAAGGAACATGGTACCACACGTCAGTACTGTCATAGTAGCTGCTGTCAATATAGTTCTCCCCGAAGAGCTTTATGGACTGCATCACAATACTGGTTGGTTGTGGAACTATCAGCTGCGACTGTGACTTATAGTGCAAAGCCCCATTCGTAGTCCCAAACCAGATGCTTCCATCCGGCATCTTCAGGACTGCGTTGTGATTGCTCTCCATTCCCCTCATTCCATGACCTTTACCGTAGAAGTAAACAGACGGCTGACGCTGGTCACCTATACTTATCCGGTGGATGCCATATCCTGTACCTGTCCATACATTACCGTTATCGTCTATCACAATATTGTAGATGAAATCAGACTGCAGCCCGTTCTTTCTGTCAATTGTAAATGTCTCGCCAGTCCTCAGATTGTAGTAGATCACACCATTGTCACTAGTACCCACCCACAGGTCATTGCCTGACCGCGCAAAACATTGCGGCAGAGCAGTATCCAGCACAGTTCCTGTCTTGTAGGGGTACACCGTTCCTCCGACGCATAGTTTTATCCCCAGGGAAGTAGCCATGAGCATGCTGTCTCCTTCCAGTTGCAGAAAGTCCTGCACAACCACCCTGTCAGTATATACTCTTTTCAGACTGTCGTTCTCATACACCATGGCTCCGTTCGAGAATCCAATCCATAGCCTGTTCCTGTCATCCGTATACATCGACGCGATTGCATTGGAAATCACCTTTCCCGTCTCGGCCGCATAGTTAAAAAAATAGGTCCCGTTATACCTCCAAAGTCCTGCTCCTCTTGTACCGATCCACAATGTCCCGTTCCTGTGTTTCAGAGCTGTTATCGCTGTGGACTTCAGTGGAAAGCCAACGCTACTTACATTGCCGTTCTCATATACATAAAGTCCTGCGTCGTAGGTCCCCAGGAATATCCTTCCACCCCTGTCCCTTTCTATGCTCATTATCTGCCCGCTGGGCAGCCCTGTGCTCTCATCCACTACGGTAAACTGGGTGCCCGAATACCTGAAAACGCCCTGCCCATCCGACGCCATCCAGACGTTCCCTTCCGCATCCGTGAACATGCCCGGAAAGGAGTTGTCGCTCAAACCACTTCTCTTAGTAAAATAGCTCACTGCCGAGTCAACTATTCTTATCACTCCGCTGTTGGTTCCCAGCCATAGTGCTCCTGTGCGGTCTTCCGTCATGGAAAGTAGTGCTGGCAAATTTCTCGTTTTAGCGGCTACTATTCGGCCGCTGTCCATGGTATATAGCCCTCTGTTCGTGGCGAGCCAAAGGCGCTGTTTGCTGTCCCTGTAGATTTCATTAATGATGGTTCTCGCCAAAAGCTCATTTGAAGGCACCACCAGGCTGTCCCACTTCTTACCAGAAAACCTATAAAGGATGCCTCCCGCCTTAGCCGTCCAGATACTGTTCTTCTCTACCAGCAGCGATGTCAGGAGCGCATTTGTATCTGGTGTTATCAACTGTTGCGTCTTATTGCCCAACACAGTAAATAGCTTGTTGCTGGCAATGCACCATGGTGTTCCGTTAGGGTGAAACCTTATGTGGTATACATTAGGTGCGGTCTGAGTGTCATGTGTTTTAATCGTGTATAGTTTAAAGGTCTTGCCGTCAAATCGTGCAAGTCCGTCAGGTCCTCCTATCCATATGTTTCCGTTCTTGTCCGCAGCTACTGCGTTGACGGTATTATCGGGCATGCCGTCTCTTACAGAGTAGTTCGTAAAGGTCTTTCCGTCATATCTGCTCAGTCCACCGAGTGTCCCTATCCACAGATGCCCGAGTTTGTCCTGCGCCATTTCCCTTGGCTGCGACTGTATCAGCCCGTTCTCAACGTTCAGGTTATAGAATGGATACCGTTGCGCCTGTAGATAAGTCGTGCTCCCTAAGAGCACAAGGATGATTTGGAATAGGACTATTTGTCTCGGGTAGTTGCCTTTCAACATAGCTGTCGTGAAGTTAAATGTTTACTGCCATTGCTTTACATAAGGAGGGAACAAAGAATACTTTTCTTTTATAAGCTTCCATAAATCACCCCTATTGAGTGATGCGCCCGCAGGCCATTTCACCCTCCGCGGGTGAAACTATATCCTGTAACCTCAGATACATTTATATCGTCTAAACAGAAGTTGCTATGAAGCCTGGGATGATGTTAGTTTTCGCCGCTATATTGATGACCACAAGCTCCTTCGCCAGGAAGGATGGCTATATTATCAGCGGTAGGGTAGTTGATAAAGAGCAGCAACCTGTCGTTTCTGCCAATGTGGTTCTTGTGAAAGACTCCGGAAAGCTGGTCAAAGCTGCCCTCACTGACGAGCAGGGCCTGTATTCGATAGAAGAAATTGCAGCGGGTGAATACATCATTAAGGTTACGCTTCTTGGGTATGAAACTTACTCGTCACAAAAGCTGATTGTCTCTGGCAACACATCAGTCCCAGACATATCAATTACTGCAAAGAGTACTACACTGAATGAAGTAGCCGTGCGTGCGCAGAAGCCATTTATCGAAGTGAAGGCAGATAAGATCATCGTAAATGTCGAGAACAGTATTATAAGTGCAGGCTCGTCCGCCATGGAGGTGCTGCAGCGATCCCCGGGTGTTATGGTCGACAACAATGACAACATTTCTCTGAAAGGAAAGCTGGGAGTTATGATCTGGATGAATGGTAAGCAAACGCCTATGTCCGGTACCGACCTCGCCAACGTCCTGAAGAGCATGCCAGCAAATTCCATTGACCGGATAGAGATCATCTCCAATCCTGGCGCCCGCTACGACGCCGCAGGCAGTGCCGGAATAATTAATATCATAACCAAAAAGGATCAGCGGCTCGGCGCAAATGGGACTATAAGCCTGTTTTACGGACAGGGGGTATATCCCAAGTATGGGGGAGGAGCAAGTCTGAACTACAGGAACAAAAAGCTAAATGTGTTTGCCAGCTACAACTACTCCCGGCGCGTATGGTTCAACCACCTGATGCTTAATCGCCGCTTTCTGGATACAAGTAAGGCAAATTATAATCAGCAGATCTTCCGCCTCGACCAGGACAATTATGCAGTGTTCGACTTTAATAACCACCTTTTCAACACTGGGTTGGACTATAGCCTGTCACCTAAGACGACGCTTGGCATTTCAATAAGCGGAGCAACCAACAGGTTCAACCCTAAAGCAGATAATAGTTCAGCCAAACACCTCGCCAATGATGAAATTGACTATAGGTTTTACACTACTGGCAGGCACAGCAACTTCTACTATAACTATTCAGGCAATGGTTACCTGAAGCACGTGTTCGATAGCTCCGGTAAAGAGCTCGCCGTGGACCTTGATTATGCCGCTTTCGGCAATCAGAGCAACCAAAACTTCGTTACTATATTCAGAACGCCGGAAGGAGCGTTTGATTCTTCTGATTATGCCTTGAGCAGCGATTTGACTGGCCTGACCCAGATCAGAAGTTTAAAGGTCGACTTCACCAATCCCCTAAGCAGTGGGTTACGGCTGGAAGCTGGTATTAAGGTCAGTTATGTGACTGCAGATAATGAGCCTGTCTTTTTTGAGAGTAATAGCTCTGAGCCCGACCCACTGAGAACAAATCATTTTGTTTACACAGAAAACATAAATGCAGCTTATGTAAACACAAACAAGGACTGGGAGAAGTTCGGTATGCAGATAGGATTGAGAGTCGAAAACACAAACATCAGACTTGAGCAAAGGGCCGTAAATCAACCTTACGACAGCACATATTCCTATACCCAGCTCTTTCCAAGTTTTGCTGCACAGTATCATCTGACTCCAAAGCATGATCTGGGACTCACCCTGAGCAGGAGGATCGAGCGGCCCAACTACCAGCAGCTTAATCCTTTCCGGTATTACATAGACGCAACGACTTACCGCGAGGGTTATCCCAATTTAAAGCCTGCTTCATTTTACTCTGTTGAGCTGTCTCACACCTATAAGCAGAAGTTTCTTACTACCGTCACCTATGGAATAAACTATGGAATTATCACTGAGGTGATACAGCCTAGCGATAAAGAAGAAAACGTAACCGTACAAACAAATAAGAACCTTGACCGCATGCTGTTCATAGGGTTGAGCGGTGCATACCCCTTCCAGGTAACTAAGTGGTGGAACAATGTAACGAACTACAATATCTACTACGCCCGCTACGAAGGCAATGTGGCAAATACTCCGTTGAATGATGGCCGCCCCACATTCGACTTCAATACAACCAATACCTTCATTCTGCCAAAGAACTTTTCTGCCGAAGTAGGTGGCTTCTACCAGGCCAGTCAGCTATACGGCTATATGGATGTCCGGCCCGTCTGGATGCTCAATATGGGTGTTCAAAAGAACTTCCTGGATAAGCGCGCCACGCTGCGTCTAAACGTGCAGGATATCTTCTGGACCGGCTATCCGGGCGCAACCTCAACTTACACTGGCTACCAGGAGCACTTTGTAGCTGAGAGAGAAACAAGACAAGTTACAATCGCCTTTACCTACCGCTTCGGCAAGAAATCTGTAGCCCCTTCCCGCCGCCGCACCGGTGGTGCAGAAGACGAGAAGCGCAGAGCCGGCACAGGCGGCGCATAACAACTGAACCAACCCTTCGAAATATGATCTGACCAGACCAATGAAAAGATCCCTCCGGTGTCATATCCTGCAAAACATGACCGGAGGGATTAATTATTTTAGAAGAAATGATGATCCTAATTCGTGTACTTCTCCTTGTCGAGATTCAACCAGCTTAGCGCATTATCAAATAATAGCCCATCCTTCATTTCCTGCGGGAAAGACATGCTTTCTATCAGCTTCCCCGGATGATGCTCCCCTAATGGGAAAGGATAATCACTGCCCATGCATACCTTATCCCCGCCTATCACATCCACCACATACTCTAAAGCTTTAGGATCATGTACCAGCGCATCTATCCAGAACTTACCTAAATACTCCCTCGGGTTCACATCATTGTCTATCGCACAAAGATCTGGGCGGACATTAAATCCATGCTCTATCCGCCCTATTGTAAATGGAAAGCTTCCACCTCCATGAGCAAAAGCCACACGTAGCTTCGGGAAGCGTCGGAACACCCCGCCGAAGATCATCGAGCTGATCGCCCTTGCTGTCTCAGCAGGCATCCCCACTAGCCACGGCAGCCAGTATTTCTGCATGTCCTTCTGTCCCATCATCTCCCAGGGGTGGACGAACAGGGCACATCCAAGTTCTTCCGCAGCTTTCCAGAATGGATCGAAATAGCTATCGCTCAGGTTCTTTCCATTTATATTAGATCCTATCTCCAGCCCCGGCATCTTCAGTTCCTTCACGCACCTTTCCATCTCTTTAATGGCAAGATCTATGTCCTGCAGCGGTACAGTCCCTATCCCGACAAATCTGTCAGGATACTGCTCCACACATTGAGCTATATGGTCATTGAAGAATCTTGCTGTCTCGTCACCATGCGCCGGCCTGGCCCAATAGTTAAACAGAACAGGAATAGTAGAAAGTACCTGCACACCCACTGTAGTCATATCCATCTCCTTCATCCTACTCTGTGGGTCCCAGCAGTTCTGCTCTACTTCTCTGAATACCTTATCTCCCTTTATCATCCTCGCACATCCCGGGCAGTGGTGCTCCAGGTGAATGAACTCACCATACCCAAACTTCTCAAAGTAGTTAGGGATATGCTCAGGCATTATGTGCGTATGTATATCTATCTTTCTCATCGTGTCTTTATGCGAGGTTCTCATAGATCACTGCGGCTCCCTGCCCCACGCCCACACACATCGTCGCAAGTCCGTACTTCGCCTTTCTGCGTTTCAGTTCATGCAGCAGAGTAGCAGAGATGCGTACACCGCTGCAACCAAGTGGATGCCCGATAGCAATAGATCCTCCGTTCACATTCACCTTGCTGCCATCCAGTCCAAGATCTCTCATACAGGCCAGGCTTTGCGATGCAAATGCTTCATTCAATTCTACCAGGTCCAGGTCCTTTATGGTCAGACCGGCTCTCTTCAATGCCTTCTGTGTAGCAGGCACTGGTCCTATACCCATTATGGACGGGTCCACACCTGCTATAGCCATCGACGTGATCTTGGCTATTGGTTTCAGCCCATATTTCTTTACTGCTTCTTCCGATGCGAGCAGCATTGCAGCCGCACCATCATTTACCCCGCTCGCATTGCCGGCCGTCACACTCCCGTCTTTCTTAAAGGCAGGCTTTAGTGCAGCCAGCTTTTCCAGCGATGTTTCCCTCGGATGTTCATCAGTATCAAACACCATGGTCTTTCCTTTTCCAAGGTCCACGGTGACAGGTATGATCTCTTCTTTAAACTTGCCTGCCTTCTGCGCAGCGAAGTATTTGTTCTGGCTTTCCAAGGCAAACTTATCCTGTTCTTCCCTGCTCACCTTCCACTGCTCTGCCACGTTCTCAGCGGTCTCTCCCATCGCGTACGGATAGTGCAGGCTGCTCAGCTTACTGTTTATAAACCTCCACCCGATGCTGGTGTCGAATAGCTCCACCTTCCGCTGGTAGGCCGCTTCTGCCTTAGCCATTACAAATGGCGCCCTGGTCATCGACTCCACGCCACCTGCAATGAAGAGCTCACCATCCCCGCACATGATTGCCCTGGATGCATCCATCACTGCCTGAAGGCCTGAAGCGCAAAGCCTGTTGACTGTGTTACCTCCAACGGTCACCGGTAGTCCCGCCATCAGTGCAGCCATCCTGGCCACGTCCCGGTTGTCTTCTCCCGCCTGGTTTGCAGCGCCTGCTATCACATCTTCTATCGCATGCACATCCACAGCAGGGTTTCTTTCTATCAGCGTCTTTATCACATGGGCCAGCAAGTCATCGGGACGAACTGTTGCCAGGCTGCCTCCGTGCTTTCCCACGGCTGTGCGGATAACATCTATTACATAAACAGTATTCATGAGTATTGTGTCGTGTCTTTTTATTTATGATAATGCCTGCTCCAGGTCATTAATAATATCTTCTACGGTCTCTATTCCCACGCTCATTCTTATCAGGCCGTCCGTTATTCCGAACTCCAGTCTCTTCTCTCTAGGCACTCCCACGTGCGTTGTAGATGCAGGGTGGGAGATAAGCGTGTCGCATGTCCCTAAAGAAACAGCGCTCGTGCAGAGCTTTAGTTTATTGATGAAGGCCACGCCCGCATTATATCCGTCCTTGAGCTCAAAGCTAAGCATCGCACCGGCATGCTTCATTTGCCTCATGGCCATCTCATGATGCGGATGGCACTTAAGTCCGAGATAGTTTACTACACTCACTGCTTTATGCTGCTCCAGGTATGTCGCCACTTTAGCTGCATTGCCGCAATGCCTTTCCATCCTGAGCGCGAAGGTCCTCAGCCCATTGGTAAGCAGGTACGCTTCAAATGCATTGCTATTTCCACCCAGCAGCCTGTGTGTCTTAGTCACCACAGTATTCATCTTCTCTATATCCCTGCCTATCAGTATCCCTCCCACAGCAGTACCGTGCCCATTCAGGAACTTAGTGGTGGAGTGCATCACGTAGTCTACCTGGTATTTAAAAGGTTGTTGCAGGTAGGGTGTGGCAAATGTATTGTCTACACAAACCACCAGCCCATGCTCCTTCCCGAGTCCGGAAAGTGTTTCCAGGTCTACACACTGCAGGGTGGGGTTAGCCGGACTTTCCAGGTACATCAGCTTTATCTGGCTGTCTGCCTTTATTGCATTGGCTACATTGTTAAGGTCGTGAAAGTCCAGCACGATCGTCTCGATGCCCAGGTTCGGAAGCACCTTATCGATCAGCTCCTGCGATCCGCCATATAGCGACTGATGCGTAATGATCTTCTCGCCGGCCTTCATGTTGCTCAACAGCATGGTGGTTATGGCCGCCATACCGCTTGCATGAAGTATCGCTTTTAGCTCCAGGTCTTTCCCATCTTTATCCTTCAGCCCGTAGGCCTCCAGCAATGCTATCTTCCTTTCCGCTTCGTTAATGGTCGGATTGCCAAACCTTCCGTACACATATCCTTTCTCTTCTCCCCTGAATATCGCCGCCGCCTGTTCTGCCGAGTCAAAGGTATAAGTACTCGTGGCGTAGATAGGGGTCAGGTGCGACCTGTTTGCTTCTCCTTCATGTCCTCCGTGGACGCACACTGTCTCTATGCCCCTGCTTTCTTCATTTGCCATTTAATGACTGCTTAATTTGTCGGCAAAGGTACAAGATAGAAAGTAGCAAATCTGATAAGTGGCCCCATAAGAAAAGCCATCGTAAACATATAGTTCACGATGGCTTTCACTGTTGGTCGTTCCTGTCAATTACCTGCCTCTGTATCTTCCTCCGTTATGCCCGTCATTATTTCTTCTGTGGTCCCTGCGGTTGTCATATTTGTCCCTGTCATATCTTCTGTCCCAGCTATGCCTGCGATAGTGGCTGCTGCGATGGCGGCGGTAATCACCGTCATTATGCTGCCGCGACATGTGTCCTGGTCCTTTCCTCTCCCATTTGTCTCCTTGCCCGCGGTTTGTCCTGTGCCCGTCATTATGCTTGTCATAGCCTCGCCCCCCGTCGTTGGAGTAAGACCTGTTTCCATTACCTCTTTGTGCGAAGGCCTCATTGCTTATTGCAGTTATGCTGAACAGGGCGACCAGCATGGCCATTATTTTGATTCTCATCTTCATAGTAGATATTTTAAACTTCTCTTACCC
>CAMPJV010000013.1 GCA_946886975.1 uncultured Taibaiella sp.
GTAGACGTAATAGCCTGCCACACCGGGATCGGGAGAGGGGTTCCAGGTGAGTATGATGCTGGAGTCGTTGAGGTGGGCGACGGAGAAGTTGCTGACAGGCTTTATGTAATCAGTACGAAGACTTAAGTCGCCAAGGAGGGCGGCGTGGACGCGGCCGGGGGTAGAGGCGTTGGCGGGGGTGTATAGGCTATCGATGTTATTTTGGGTGAGGCGCGCAGAGTAACCAATGTGCTCACCTAGGGCCATGTGATGGAAGAACCAATTGGGGCGACCAGCCCAGCATGAGGTGAGGGCGGGAGGCTCGGCACAGAGAGGTGCACGGAGGAAATTATTCTGATTGTCCCAGTCGCCGAAGTAGCTGCCAAAGAGCTGAACGAAGATGGCATCAATGCTGTCTGCCGCGATATCCGGTGTGTAGCCAATGCCGCCTGCGCCGGTGTAGGCCCCACCGCCGCAGCCATAGGCCCATTGAAAGGAAGAATCTCGGAGAGCGGCTATAAGATCAAGCTGGTAAATATTGTTGGTCCCGACGAGAGTGGGGTAGTTTCTCCAGCCGTTAGCGGCGAAGGCCTCGCCGGAATAGACGCCGAAGTTGTCGTCTATTAAAGCTCTTTTCGCTACAGGAAGGGAATCCATCTTGTAAGCATGAGCGCGGGTGAGGTAGGAGTTCATTAATTGAACCTCTGTCTTGGCGAACGCAGGCATGTTGTAAAAGTCTATGCGACTTACCTGGAGCTCGACGGGAGAGGAGAGAGCAGAACGGTCCCATTTGCCATCGCCGGGGATATTGTTGTTCTCGGGTCTGAGGGCGAGGACGTTGGCGGAAGTGTCTGTCCAGGGATCATTGAGGTCGGCGTAGTACATATCAGCGGGCCAGGCGCCACGATGCTCCACGTGGCCATCGGGATTGATGACACCACTGTAGGGGACAGAGAGGTGGCCGACAATAAGCACGGCATTGGTGGAAGGGAAGAACTGGTGCTGGAGCTTAATGAGCGCCTTTATGGTGGAATCGGGCGTGGTGCGTGAGATGTTGAAACGAGCTACCTCCCAGCCGTCCCCACGGAGGTCTTTCATCAGGAGGGAAAGATTCGCAGCGCAGGAATCGACAAAAGTGGAATCTACCAGGAGTATCAGCCGGCCACGGTGATGGATGGGCGGAGCATTGATGCCAGCATATACATGACCCGTGGCAACGGGAGTGCCTTTGGTAACGACCCTGTATTCATAAGCCGAATCAACTATGACATTTGCGTCCTTGAAAACCGTGTCGGCAGGGGAGAGTGACGTGAGCTGCGGACCCCAGGCAGTGTCGGTCTTAGCTTTCTTATATATGTCGTAAGCAGTGGCGCCGGGGAGGGATTTCCATGAAAGAATAATGAGGGGTGGGGCTGGCTGTACTGTAGCTGTGATCTGCACGGCATAATCTGCCGAGGTCTGCGCAAAGGCGGAAAGATAGGACAACAATAGAGCGACAAGCAAGCAGCACCTATTCATGGTGACAAACGCGGGGTTTCTTGCTACAAGTTACATAAGAATTATGCTAAGCAGAAGGGGGAAATTTTGGGGCGAGGCATTTGCCTCTCCGGGGAACGGCTGCGCGGAAGGGGAGGAAGAGCATGGGTAAGGCATGGGTAAAGCAGGGATGAAGCGGCGATACTCCATAGTTACTCCGTATTTACCCCGTATTTAGCCCGTATTTATCCCGTATAAACTACACTCATGAAGCACTGAATAGCCTACTGTCAGTGTACCTGAACGGAGCTGCTCCCCGGTGTATAACTGATGTTGATTACCTTATGAAGTGATGTTGAAGCAGGGATAGCAGTAGTCCAGATGTGTAGAAGCGCAGAACTGAATTCTCTAAAAAAGCCTTAAAAGACCCGAAAATCTTTTGAGGAAGGTGTGCTGGCATCGTATTTACTATGTAGATAAGGTATTCGAGAATGAGCAAGGAAAGCGTGAAAAGTGGAACGTCGAATATGTTCTAATAAAGGACCAGGCTGCTCTTCGCGGGCAGCCTGATTTATGATACTTAGTGCAGGACTAAACCGGATTAGGCCATCCACCCGAATCCAATAGTTCCTGCACTAATGTTTTTATACACATCTGATTTTCCTGAAGGAGAATAGGTTATATTTGTTATCCACATAGATTTATTAATTGTCTGATGGCCATAGGACTTATCTGATATCGGGGAGAGATCAGGTATTTTAATTACCAGGAGGCATGAAAGGAAACTTACCAATTCTTATTATCGAGGATCAGGCAGAATTGCAGGAATGTATCCGGTGCGCTATTCTGCATAACCAGATCAAGAATCCGGTGTTCTACGCGGCTAACAGGAGTGAAGCATTTGACTACCTGTCGAGTATACAATACCAGGCTGCGAGGGTGCAGAACAAACTGCCGGGGGTGATCATACTGAACTATCACCTTGAAGGCGATTCCTCTCTACAAATACTGGCGAGCATTAAAGCGGACCATATCTATAACCAGATACCGGTTATTATATTCGGAGAGACGAATAGCGAGGAAGATATGGATGCCTGCTATGCACTGGGTTGCAACGGGTACTTCAGGATACCTCAGAGTGAAGATGAATTCAACAAGATCATTAAGGTGATCTACGACTTCTGGCTGCATGCGGCAGCAATTCCATATTTCGCAGAGAGGGTATAGGGGCTGGTGAGGGGGCAGGGAGGACTATGCAGGAGATTTGTCCTTCTTAATAATTCTGCTTAGCTGCGTTTTCTTCATACGCAGGCGATTGAACTCGAAAGCCATTCTTATCGCTTTTACCTCTTTCAGTTCGAGACATCTGTCGAGGGCATTTTCCTTCAGCAGGTTGAAGCCTGAGGTGAGGTATGATACATAATCCTCGAGCGTCATTTCCTGCTCGTATTTCTGATAAAATATCTGGGGAGCGTTACTGAGTTCCATAGGTTGCTGTTTGTGATACAAAGAATGGCTTTATTGCATTCGCTGAGAAATTTGCACAAGCCTTTAACCCTAAGTTTACAGAACGTTAACCAGCGCTTAGGAAATAGGCGGAAGGGTAGTGTGATGGAAAGAGTGGATATATTTGGACTTTTATAAGGACAGGAGATGGCTTCAAATTACTTACCTAAGGTGGAGAAGAGCGCGGTGGAGCGCACACTTGCGAAAGAAAACAGCGCGGCATTCTTTGACCTGATAGTGGAGCCGCTACACGAAGAGCTGTACAAGAGGCAGGACTTCAACTTTATGAATGAACTCTCCGAGGGGCAGCAACTATTCCTAAGTTATGACTACCTGAGAACGCAGGTGCTGCAGGGAGGCTTTCTGCAGCTGCTGGTGAACGGGTATGTGGGGCTGCTGCCGGACATGCCGGCCTGGCTGACTATAGTGAACGCGGGAGAGATGGCGCAAGTGATAGATGATGTGCTGAAGGTGTATGTGCTAAACATACAACTGCTGGACAAAGAAACAACCCCAGAGGAGTTTGCCAAGCTATATGATGAACTGAAGGAGTTTGAGATACTCGATGAACGATTTAATGAGCTGCACGAAGCGACCATGAATAGCCTGGCAACGTATGCGCGGCATCACATGGAGGAATTTGTGACGGTAACAGAGCATTAGTTGAGGGAGTACTTTGTCTTGAGGATGCCATAGTAGAGCACGTCAATGATATCACCGTCGCCGGTCTTGAACTCATTTCTTAGCTGTCCTTCCAAGATGAAGCTGGCTTTTTCCGCTACCCGGATGCTTGCTTTGTTTCCGGGGTCAATGCGGCAGTAGATCTTCTGCATATCCGTTTTGGAGAACACCCACTGGACCAGTTCACGGATGGCTTTGGAGGCGTGGCCCTTGTTGAGGTGGGCGTGATCGATGAAGTAACTGATCTCGCACTTCTTTACGAAACGGTCAAAATTCTTGATCTGGGCCATTCCAATGAGCTTACCCTGATCGTTGTGAATCATCATTAAAAGAAACTCCTGCTGGCGCGCTTCGCGGATCTTTTCCTCAACAAAGCTGCGGGTGTTGTTGAGTGAATTAGTGTGAAAGACCGTCATGGGGAAGTAGGTGTTGAGACGGTCGCGGTTGTTATTTACAAGAAAGTGGAAGGGCTCGATGTCGCCCCGAGTAATCACCCTGATCATAAAGCATTGCGTGAGCCAAAATTAGTCTGCTAAGGGGAAATAGTAACAATTCTGAAACATATAATATCTTACAAGACGCTGTTTATTCGTACCTTTGCACCTCCAAATAGAGGCAGGGAACGGTTTCCTGCTGAAGAATAAATACATAGATATATAAGGATGCTTGCAGTTAATAATTTATCCCTGAGATACGGGAAAAGGATATTGTTTGAAGACGTAAACCTGAGGTTCACAGAAGGGAATTGCTATGGAGTGATAGGCGCAAATGGTGCGGGTAAATCTACATTTCTGAAGATACTAGCTGGGGAAATAGACCCAACGACCGGAAGGGTAGAGATAGGCAAGGACCAGCGGATGAGTGTGCTGAAGCAGAACCACTACGAGTTTGACGAAGTGACGGTGCTGGAAACAGTGATGCGTGGCAATACGAAGCTTTTTGATGTGATGAAGGCTAAGGATGCGCTGTACGCGAAAGAAGACTTTACTGAAGAAGACGGCATAAAGGCAGGGGAGCTGGAAGGGATTTTTGCAGAGATGGACGGCTGGAACGCGGAAAGTGACGCCGCCACGCTGCTGAGTAACCTTGGTATAAAGGAAGACCTGCACTATAAACTACTGAAGGAACTGGATGGTAATCAGAAAGTGAGGGTGCTTCTGGCACAAGCGCTTTTTGGTCACCCGGATATCCTGTTGCTGGATGAGCCTACGAATGACCTGGACCTGGAGACAATCTCCTGGCTGGAGGACTTCCTGGCTGATTATGATAAGATCGTATTGGTTGTATCGCACGACAGGCACTTTTTGGATGCAGTGTGTACCCATGTGGCAGATATAGATTTCGGTAAGATCAATATATTCTCAGGTAACTACTCCTTCTGGTATGAATCGAGCCAATTGCTGCTGAAGCAAAGGACGGATTCTAACAAGAAGGCAGAAGACAAGATCGCCGAGCTGAAGGAGTTCATTGCACGATTCTCGGCCAATGCCTCGAAGTCCAAGCAAGCGACCAGCCGGAAGAAGGCCCTTGATAAGATAAAGCTGGAGGACATGACACCGTCTAACAGGAAGTATCCTGCGATCCTGTTTAACAACCAGATCCGCGAGGCTGGTGACCAGATACTGGAGGTGAAGAACCTGGGTAAGACTGTGAATGGGGAAGTGCTGTTCAAGAACATTTCCTTTGATGTAAAGCGCGGGCAGAAGATAGCAGTACTGTCAAATAACTCACTGGCTACTAAGGCATTTTACGAGATACTTGCAGGAGAAGATAAGGACTTTGACGGGATGTTTAAGTGGGGAGTGACCATTACGCCGACGTACCTGCCGAATGACAACAGCAAGTATTTTGAGAAGAAGGACCTGAACCTGATCGACTGGCTGAGGCAATACTCGGAAGAGAAAGATGAGACATTTATCCGGGGATTCCTTGGCAGAATGTTGTTCTCCGGAGAGGAGACGCTGAAGCAGTGCACAGTGCTGAGCGGGGGAGAGAAAATGCGCTGTATGATGAGCAGGATGATGATGCTGAAGGGCAACCTGCTGATGATGGACGAACCGACGAACCACCTGGACCTGGAGAGCATTACGGCACTGAATAATGGGCTGAAAGACTTTAAAGGGACCATACTGTTCACCACACGTGACCATGAACTTGCCCAAACTGTAGCGGACAGGGTAATAGAAATCACCCCAAGTGGGCTGATAGACAGGGAAATGGACTTCGACGATTACAGGAAAGATGAGCGGATAAAAGCGCTGAGAGAAGAGATGTACGGGGCGGTATTAGCCTGATAAATAATGTCATATGTGTGTAAATAAAGCTCCTCAACTTGAGGAGCTTTAATATTTAGAGCAGAGGAGAAGCTTTGTAAAGCATTGGTGGCAAGGTTTTTATACTATTAGAGCGGTAATAATAGAATTCCACACTTTTAATGTTTGCCGTTATGAGAAGTACTCAAAATCAGTTGGACCGTTTCCGCACAATTGCGAAGAAACTTGTGGATGAACATTCCGCCGAAGTGTTTACGAGGACTGCGATGTGTTCTGATGGTAGGGAAAATGTGCTTGATGACGTGTATTATAGTCATCTGGACAAGTTGGGAAAGCAGCTGAACGAGCAGGCCGAACAGTTTATTACCTCTGTGAGGACAGTGAACGAAGAAGTGAAGACGGAGATCTGGAACACGTGCAAGCGGTACATAGACCAGTTCATCAGAAGAAATCAGCCAAGTTATTATTAACGGGAGATCTTTAGTAGAAGATATGTTTGTACTAGATTGAGCGGAGAGACCAGGGAGGAGAGGGAGATCGTATATGTCTACTTAACATAAGGTGAATTATAGAACAAAAGCTACGATTGCCAGTTGGGGTTATTGCTAGTTATTAGCCGGATTAAGCTGCACGTCGACCGCTTGTATCGATCCTCCAGGCGTATTGGGGATTGCACTCGTTCAAGTAAGTGTTTAGTCCGCTTTGCTGTCTCGCCAGGTCCTTCATATGCTCAACGTGCGCTGATCCACAGGAGCTGTAGGTATACTTATACTTGTATCTATTCCTGAACATCAGGGCGATGTAATCATCACCTATCTCAAAACCTGTAACTCCAGTCCCGCTAGTATTCTCACCAATATAATTCTCCATAACACACAGATTTCTAAGGAAATACAGCAAAATCTATGCCTCAAACTGCAGTTTGCTTAGACTTCTGTACAGTCCATCCTCCAGTTGCAGGAGCTCCGGATGCGTGCCTCTTTCTTTGATAACACCGTGCTCAAGGACAACTATCTGGTCTGCATTCCGGATGGTTGACAAACGGTGAGCTATGACAAATGAAGTCCTGTTTTTCATTAAGTTATGAAGCGCTTCCTGAACCAATGCTTCTGATTCAGAATCGAGCGAGCTGGTGGCCTCATCAAGGATAAGGATGATTGGATCCTTAAGGATTGCGCGGGCTATAGCAATACGCTGCCGCTGCCCACCGGAAAGCTTAATTCCGCGCTCGCCCACTATGGTCTGGTAGCCTTCGGGGAACCTTGTGATGAACTCATGAGCATTTGCTTTCCGGGCGGCTTCTTCAATTTCCTGCTGGCTGGCTGAGGGCTTTCCGTAAGCAATGTTCTCAAGAATGGTTCCGCCGAAGAGCAGAACGTCCTGAGGAACAAGGGCCATCTGTTTCCTTAGCTGTGTCAGCGGTACGGATGAAGCAGGCTTGTCATCGAAAAAGATCTGTCCCGATTGGGGTTCGTAAAACCTCAGCAGCAAGGACACCATAGTGCTTTTTCCGGCTCCACTGGGGCCGACGATGGCGATCTGCTGACCTGAAGCGGCATAAATAGAAACATCGTGCAAGACCTGGATCTCCGGACGGGACGGATAGCTGAAAGCAATATTCTTGAGTGAAACCTGACCCTTTAACCTAAACTCCTCCTTTAGAGGTTCATCGTGTTCTGCTATGGGCTCTGTACTTTCTCTCAGCAATTCCCGAACTCTCTGGGTAGCTCCCAGGGTCTTTTGCAGCTGACTGTAGAGGTCGGCGAAGCCAGCCATTGTACCACCCACGAAAGCTGTGTACACGACGAAAGCTGTAAGATCGCCAAAGTTCATTTGGATGCGCACCGCATACCAGACGACCAGTACTATTGCACCGAACACACTGAATAATAAAAAGGAAACGAACATTCCACGGAACCTCCCGTTCTTGATGGCGAGCTTAACCACGGCATCAATGCTCTTTGTGTACCTGCTGATCTCAAACCACTCATTGTTAAAGGCCTTTACATTCGCTACTCCCTGAAGCGTTTCCTGAACTACAGTACCCGAATCTGCAAGCTGATCCTGGGCCTCACGGGCAAACTTTCTGATCTTCTTACTAAATATGAGCGCTATAACAATGATGACCGGGATGATGGATAACATGACCAGTGTTAGCTTTGCTGATATATACATGATCAACCCTAAACCAATCAGCAGTGTGAGCACTCCCCTAAGGAGCTCCGCCAGCATGACACTTACTGCATCCTGGATCTGAGTGACATCTGCGCTGATCCTGCTGCTTAACTCCCCTACCCGGCGCTGGGTGAAAAAGTCCATAGGCATCATGATCATTCTCTTATAGATGTCTTTCCGCATGTCAGCGACCGCGTTCTCCCCTACTGAAGTGAACAGGTAAATACGCATAAATGAAAACACCATCTGGAGCGTTAATACGCCGATCATCACCAGGGCGATATTACCAGGGGTAAATTCCGGCGCAGTGCCGAGGCTGATGGCATGGGCGCTATCAATAAGCTCCTTAAGCAGATATGGGAAGGCCATAGTGCTACCCGCAGACAGCGCGATGAAGACCAATCCTGCAATAAACTGATATTTGTAAGGCTTTACATACGTGAAGATCATCAACCCTTCGCGAAGGTTTTCCTTAGAAACCTTTGCTTTGGGCATGTCATCTGCGACAGCATTTCTTCTTGCCATAAACTTATAAAGGATGCAAAGCTAAGTGCATTCTGGTGAACATGTTCATTGTTTTGAGATGGGCGAATCTACATTGCAGTTAGGCCGGACAAGTGTCCCGCAGTCGGATATTCGCTGCCACGAAGGGGTAATTCACATAGGTGAATAACTTAAATCTCATAATCTTCCAGTCATAATATCTTTGTCCCTATTATCGGGCGAAATACATTTACTAATTGGCCGGCATCAAAAGAACCGCCTTAATTCATACGCTTAGATTCACGTCTACGAAACTTCTGACGCTTTCAGGGTATTTATTTCTGCCTCTGTTATACCAGGAATACGCTTCACTACTATTATTTCATTCACAACTAACTAACCTTTCATGAGAAAATTTACAAGCTTCTTAATTCTCCTTCTGTGTCCTGCAATTGCAGGCTTTGGCCAGGTGGTTAAGCCATTTACCAGTGGACAGTCCGGAACAGCGCCAGCCGATGAGCACATCAAGGCTTTTCAAAGTGTGCAATTTGACCGGAGTGCGTTTGATCAGTTTAAAAACTCGATTCCAAAGCTGGAGAGCCTTTCAGGTTTAAAGGCAAGCAACATGATGATAGAGCTGCCGCTCCACAGTGGTAACGAGCTGTTTTTCATTGCTGAACAGCAGGTGCTTTCTTTGGAGTCAGCAGCTTTGTACCCACTGATAAAGACATACAAACTGGCCTCTACTGACGGATCGAAATATGGCAGTATCACTTATAGCCAGCTTGGATTGAGCATAATGCTATTCACAGAAGAGGGCAGGCTGTATATCACACCATTTTCCAATATGGATGCCGTAAATCACGCGGTGTACTTAGCCAAGGACTACCAACTTGCTCCAGGCTCAACTATTGCCTGTGAAATAGACGCTGCAAAAACCATCCGTGAACATGGGCAGGTGAAATACAAGACAACTGCGGTGTTAGGTGACTGCACCCTCCGCAACTACAAACTGGCGGTTGCAGCGACGGGCGAGTATACTACATGGGCCGGCAGCCAGGCTAATGCGGTGGCAAGCATCACTGCCACGATTGCAAATGTGAATGTGATCTATGAGCGCGATGTGGCTATACATTTCATACTTGTGATAGACAACTCAGTAATATTTACAAACGCAGCATCCGACCCCTACACCGGAACACTGGACATGACCGCGCTCAATACTAACACAGCAACACTTACAACGGCGCTGGGCCTGACGGGCTATGATGTGGGAATTCTTTTTAACAACGGCTGGAACGGAGGTCTTGCTTTTACTCCCGGGGTTTGTGATGCAAGTTATAAAGGTGGTGCGGGTGCTGGCATCAATGGTACCCCTTCCGGATCTATCATGGAGGGCGTGGTAGCGCATGAGATCGCACATATGTTCAGCGCACTTCATACGCTGAGCTCCGGTACGGGTGTAGGCTGTCTCAACAACGTGAGCCTTTCCGCTGCTTACGAGCCAGGAGGAGGATCTACTCTGATGGGGTATGCCGGCTCCGTATGCAGCGGACAGTTTTACCAGAATTACACAGACGGATACTTTCACTATAACAGCGTGAGCGCTATTCTTGGATACGCCCAGGCATCTGCCACCTGCAATACGACTACTCCAAACACCAACGCAGCCCCTACCCTTTCAGTAGCCGCTACGAGCTATACTATCCCCCACTCTACACCTTTCCAGTTGGACGCGACACTAACCGATGTTACTGCCACTGGAACTCCTACCTACAGTTTTGAACAATACGACCTTGCCCCAGCGATTATGACCGTCCTTCCATCTGCGCTGTCTATTTCAGGACCGGTTTTTCGATCCTACCCACCGTCGGTGAATTCATACCGGATATTTCCGCCACTTTCCAACATATTAAACAACACGGCTACTCCCTGGGAAGTATTGCCATCTGTTTCACGGACGATAAACTTCAAGGTTACGGGTCGGGATAATGAACCTTTTAAAGGCTGTGTTGCTCAGGAATCAATCGCTGTTAATGTTAGCGGCGGAAGCGGACCTTTTGCCATCACCTCACAGAATACGGCGACTACTTTTACAGCAAACGGGTCAAATACGATCCCGCTTACCTGGAGCGTGGCCAACAGTGACGTCGCCCCTGTAAACTCACCTAATGTTGACATTCTATTTTCAACAGACAACGGACAGACGTTTCCATATACGCTCGTGTCAAATACAGCCAATGATGGCTCTGAGAACATAATAGTACCAAACCTTAACACAACAGTGGGCCGTATCAAAGTAAAGAGCAGCAACAATATTTTCTTTGACATTAATAACGCAGCACTGAGTATTTCCACCACCTGCAGTGCTAATGGAGCAACCATTACTCCCAATACCAACGTTTCAGCGGTTTTAGGTTCAGCTGCACTTAACCTGGGGTTGACGCCGGCATATGGTTCTCCTCTGACTATTGCCGGTACGCTGGCATCAACGGACCCTTCTGCGAACCTCGTTGTTAACAACAACACTGCTGGTACTTGCATTACCTTCGGAAATACGTTCAGGTATGACCTATTCACCTTCCAGGTAAATGTATCAGGATCGTATACTTTTACCCAATCCGGAAGCACACCTTATGGTGTAATGTGTAACCTGTACCAGACAGCCTTTGTGCCAGGCACTCAATGCCCCAACTTCCTGAACTCCAACGGAACCTATAATTCCACAACCTTTATAATAAACCTTGGCACCAGCTTTACGCAAACGCTGTCTGCAGGGGTTACTTATGTACTGGCAGTGGGCACGTTCGACAATAACCTTCCAACTTTGCCGGCGGCATATACCGTAAATGTCACACCACCTGCGGGGGGTGCCCTGTACAATGGCGTTCCTGATCCTGGTCCGACATTCGCATATAAGTATGTTGTAGTAAACAACGCGACCGGAAACATTGTTTCCATTTCTTCCACCAGCGATATGACAAGCTCCGTCACGTATTATGTTGGAAACTTTAAAGTTTACGGAGTTTCAGTAAGTACCTCTGTATCTGCAAGCACACTGAATTCCTATGTAGGAGGAAGCTACACCAATTTCCTGGCAGCACTTCTCAACAGCACCATCTGTGGCAACTTAAGTACTAACTCTATCAATGTAAATATTACACCATTCCCTCTGGCGTTACGGTTTATAGCGCTGAGAGCTCAGAAAGGGCATAATGACATCGATGTAAATTGGACCGTTGCCAATCAAAGCGGTACGGAGGTATATGAGGTTGAAAGAAGCAGTGACGGACAGAATTTTGAAACGATCGGGAGCGTGTCCGCCGCTGCCATTACTGAATACATGCTTAAGGACGAACAACCGTTTGCCGGCAACAACTATTACAGGATAAAAGCCATATTGAGGGACGGGGTAGCAATATACAGCAGCATAGTCAGGGTACAATTTGGAACTGACGATGCAGCTTCTTTAAACGTTTATCCTAATCCGGCAACCGGGTCGGGCATCCTGCTGAGCATGGTAAATGTGGAACAGGGTAAGTATACCCTGGCAGTCTACAACTTAACGGCACAAAACCTTCTTAAGCAGGAAATAGACCATGAGGGAGGCAGCACAACTGTTAATGTGAACATTGAAAGCCTGGTTGCAGGAGCTTACTTCATCAGCGTCATTGATGAACAAAGCAAGACTATATACAGACAGAAGCTGATCCGGCGATAATCCAACCATAATAGGTATATTGGTGCCGGCCAGCTAATCTTAGCTGGCCGGCCTGGTATATAACCTTATCCGTGATCACCTAACGGATGATACAGGCGGGTCATCTGGAAGTTGAATTGAGTCGATCGCCACGAGAAACTTGTATCAGTCTCCACCTATCCGAAGCATCCGATTATCTATCATCTGAAAGAAGTGTAGTGGCTGGAATGTTCGCCATCCCGGATCTTCCATCATACTGATGTATCTGTCGATATGCGACTGGCGGAATTCGGACTCAGTCTGATTCGGCATGTTGATGGAGACTATCCAGCCGCCTTCGTCCTTAATGTCTTCGTACCACTCCTCATAATAATCAGGCTCACTACTATGAAAGTTCAGGACATTTTCCGTGATCAGAATGAACTTGTATATGCCCTTCGCGACCATGAAGTCTATAACCGACCTCTTTAGCTGCATAATATCGTTCTCCACAGCATCGTTCCACTCCCCGAGCATTTCAATAATGGCGAAGTTGTAATCATAATCGACATACAACACCTTAAGATAAAGAGTGCGGGAGCCGAAATCATCCCATTGCGGATGGATATAGTAGTTATAGACAGTATTTGAAAACTCAAACTCGCTATACTCCCTACCAAAGAAAGGGGAGCTTTCGTCTTCTTCAGCTGTGTACAGATGCCTCCAGTTATAATATGGTTCTATATCGTGCATGCGTACACCCTAACAGTCTGATTGTTCTCAGGCTTTTGTGTTGCCGAACCTCCCCTGCCAGGCCTGCATCCCACCAGTCAGATTCTTGCAGTTTGAATAACCCATAGTTTCCAAAAACAAGCATGCCTGCGCACTGCGGCTGCCGGCTCTGCAGTGAACTATCAATTCCTCATCCTTATAGTCCTCTAGTTCATCTGTCTGCATACCAAGAATATTGCCGAGCGGAACCAGCTTTCCGCCAATATTGTACTCGGCATACTCATGAGGTTCTCTCACATCAATGATGTTGAGCTTCTCCCCTGCGTCCATTCTCGACTTTAATTCGTCGACACTGATCTGTTGCATATCAATAAATCTTAATTATCTTTTTAGGCGCGCTATTCCAGTTGCCATCGGAAATCCGTACAAAATAGATGCCCGGCGCTAAACCGGAGATGTCCATGTCTTGATTATTCGCAGCCTGCCCAGATTTCAATAAACGGCCATGCGTATCCCGGACTTCATAAAAGACTGAGTTACTAGTTTCTGTGCTGATCGTGAAATGGTTTGTCGCAGGATTTGGATAGACCTTCCAGTTCTCGTCTACCTGTTCAACCCATCTAACAGCACTTGGGGTTACCGGCTGGCCTAAAAGCGGCCTTATCATGAGTGCTCCACCCACAATGGATGGCTGCCACACATTAAGGTAATTCACATAAAGGTGATTGCCCCCTGCCCTATTTTCATCAAGTCCAAAGTACAGGCTGTCGCTGCCGCTGCTTGCCGGCTGGAGGGTACCAAGGAAAAACGTCCCGGCGTTCATAGGCACTGGTGTGTCAAACTTATAAATCCAGAAGTTATTCACTGTGTCGTTATAGCTTGCAAACAAAAGATCCTGTTGGTACACCAGGTCGTCAGTACCGCCGTTAACCGCTATGTCGTTATGGACAGTCACTGAAAAGAACTTATTGGTGGCGAGAGGAACCTGCCGGCCAAAGTAGATCGCGACTCCCCGTATCGTATCGGGCTGATTGAGGTGAAATTCGATCGCCGTAGAAGCGGGTAAAGTCGCGGACTGATTAAGAAAGTAACTTTTTTCTGCTGTCCCATCATCATAGGCAAGGTAGTTGTCGAACACCTGTTTGTGGATGATCGTATCATTGGCCCTGGGATCAAGTGCAGAAGGATCAGTTGCGAAGTATTTGTTCTCGAATACCACTCTGTCGTAAATGCCAGGTGCAGTATAGCTTATAGTGTACATAGGAAACTGAAACTGCTGTTCAGAGTATCCGGGAATTACGGGATTCGGATTGATAGAGCTAGAAGCGATTGGAGTATTCGTCAGCTGCTCTCTTGCGACATAACCACAGTTAATACTGTGACCGGCATTATCGGAATTTCTCACAGTGAAACCATGCTGACTACCAGAAGTTATTTCCTTTGCGGGATCAGCAGTATACTGTCTGTAGGGCATTGAAGTATAGTCATTGAGCAATGATGTTGGCGCTTCGATTGTAGCAACATCCTTTACAGCTGTATCATTTATACTCCTGTTGGCTGCCATCCTCACATAGTCAATGTTCCAGATATCGTCATTGATATTAATAGATGCTTTGTTGACGAAGCGGAACTGGAAAGCACCATGGAAGTACGCGAGATCTTTGATGGGTACCATAACCTGTCTGAAAGCCTGCAACGGACTCCCCTCTATACTCCATACCTTCGTCCAACCAGCAGGCTTTTTCATAAAGAGCATCAGGGAGTCTTGCGTCTCCGGTGAAAAGCCCCTTCCCTGAGGCTGAAAGAAAAAGCTCAGATATATACTGTCACCGGGAGTATGAGTTGAAAGATCAATCTGTGCGGACGTTAGACTATCAGCGTACACCAGCGCATTATTGTTTAAACTATCATAAGGACCGCCCCTCGCATTTAGCGCGTCGAAAGTAGCAACCCCGCGGCTGACAGGCTGAACTGCCATAGTATTGTTTATGTAGACAGTCCGGTCCACCCATTTGGAGTTATCCGGGAATACACCATATGAGGTGAAATCATCGAAGAAAGGCAGGCTTAGTGCAGTGGTCTTGAGTTTGGCTTCAGGAACCTCTTTTTGTAGAATTGGGTTCCAATCCAGAGGAGCCAACAGCTCCTGCGAGAAAGAAGTAGTCCACTGGACTAAAAGCACTAAGACGGCTATGGCAAATTTCCTTTTCACTTATAGCGGGGGTTTTTCTTGTGGTATAACTCTCGGAGCGGGTCTTCTATTGCCTTCAAGTTCATCATTACCCGGACTTTGTTTGATTCTAAGATCCACTATATCACCTTCTTTTATCCTGTTTGGCTCATCAAGTTCATTATAGGGAGCTGGTGTCTGGAAGTATATTATTGCCGAAGCCGAGTCATCTATTACCCCATCCCATATGGTTGTTGGTGTTAAACCGTTGCCATTAATAATCGCCATTCCCTCTTCCGCTGTCATGCCGATAACGTCCGGCACATTCATTTCTACGTTCCCGAAGCCATCGCCGACTACAAGGTCAATCTTGCTTCCTTGGGGGAGCATGTCTCCGGGCTTTATCGGACGACCTTTATAGAGCTGATCAAGCACAGCACCTTTTGCGTAATCAGGCCTGTGAAATGTATCACCCATAATGAGCCGGCTGCTTTTCAATATCAGAACCGCGCTCCGGTAAGAAAGATCGGTGAGTTTAGGCATACTTGTCAAAGGCGCTTCGGCCTTGTTGACAGTCAGAAAAATAGTTCTCCCCTCCTTAACGATAGAGTTCATGGTCGGGATTTGTGCCAGGATGGAGTACGGCTTCTTCGTTGGATCATAAGAAGAATCGACGTCTACTTCAAAGCCCATCCGTTCGAGAGCCGTCCGCGCCGATTTAAGCTGCTTGCCAGTTACGTTAGGAACTTTCACTTCACTGCTGTGCTTGGTCAGCAGTCCCAGGCTCGCAAAGAATACAGCATATAATGCCCAGCAGACAGCCAAGACTGCTAAAAGGTTAAACAAAAAGGATTTCCTTAGTCTTTGATACATATAGCACGGCCAACGAAAGGCGAAAAGTAGAGTTTTTTATTGTGAAATGTTCTTTAAACAATCGTCCAGCAGGGCACCATAAAACTCCTTTAGGGACCCCCCTGCTGCCCTTACCTGCTGGGGTACTATGCTATTTTCGCTTTGCCCGGGCATAGTGTTTACCTCCAGGAAGAACAGCTTATTAGTCTCCACCTCAAGTATAAAGTCCATGCGTACTATTCCACGACAGTTCAGATGGCGATAAATGTAGGTAGCCTTTGATTTGAGCTCTTCATGCAATTTATCGCTTATCTCAGCGGGAGTAATTTCATTGGTTACTCCCGGCGTGTACTTGGCTTCGTAGTCGAAGAACTCATTCTTGCTTACTATTTCAGTAGGTGGTAATGTATAAAAGTAAGGCCCTAGCCTGTATACACCAATAGTTAGTTCCCGACCCTCAATAAATTCCTCGACAAGTACCTGGTTATCCTCTTTAAAGGCTTTTTCGATAGCGGGCAGGATCGCCTCCACAGATTTGACCTTGCTCACACCCAAGCTGGATCCGCTTTCATTTGGCTTCACGAAAACTGGAAGCTTCAACTGATCGAAAATACTGCCTATGTTGTAAGGTTCTCCTTTTATAAGATGTACTGAGTTAGCTATATTGACCACATTAAAGTCTTTGACCACCTTGTTGCAATAGCTCTTATTGAATGTAAGAGCCGAGACAATAGAATTGCAGGTAGTATAGGGGATCTGAAGCATATCCAGATATCCCTGGATTTTGCCATCTTCTCCGGGAGTTCCATGAATAGCTATGAACACACAGTCAAAGGTTATTCTTTCGCCAGAAATATTCAGGGAAAAATCGTTCTTGTCAACAGTTATTCTTTCTCCTTCGGACGTTTCATGCCACCAGCCATCACGGGTGACAATGATTTTGTAAGTTCTATATAGGTTGGCGTCAAGATTCTTTTCTATAGTGTCAGCAGTCTTGATGGAAATTATGTATTCCCCGGAATACCCACCAGCCAGCAGTGCTATATTCTTCTTCATTTATTAAATTAAAAAGTTGCAGCCAAAGGTAATAGGTTTAGTCATTAGTTGATAAACCCGATTTTGGACGGATTACGGCTACAACCATCCTTTGGGCTGGCACTTCCAATCGGAAATCAGGCTGTTTTCAGATGGTATTCCTATCGTAAACACGGAAAGCAGCATTGAACCCGACAGGTGCTTGCGCACCGCTTCCTTTTCGTGACACCTAGGTGGCTGCTTTTCTAACGCCCACTGTCTTAATTGAGGCCAAAAGAAGAAAGGCCCCTGTGACCACTTTTGTCATGAGTCGCATCGTTACGAGGTTTTAAAGGACTATTGACCCTATGCGGCTTCTGAAGCAGATATCGACGAAGTAGGCGTCTGTATGTTATCAGCATTTTTGCTCTCCGGCGAGCTGGAAAGACATTTTGGCCTTGCAGACCTAACGATGTACACAAGAAGAGTGAAAAAGAGGATGGAAAGGATTAAAGCAATTTGTTGCAGCATGGTGACACTTTGATAATGTAAACAAATATCTCCACTAAACTCTCCGATGCAAAGTTAGGTAATAAGCTGTTTCGGAGCAAGAACACCTACAAAACATCTATCGCCCCGCAGGTTTTATGAACGATCTTTAACAGGGATAACGAGCTTCAGAGCGGACCAGACCTCATCAATTGAGCAGACTTTAATATCGACCAGGCCTTTCTCCAAAGCAATCTTTCTTATTACGTCTTCTGTAATGTCGGTCGGTATACCTGCAGACTTTTTAGGCCAGGATACCCAGATCATTCCGTCCGGATACAACTCCCTTCTAAGATCAGGAAGCTTCAGTGCAAGCTCATCCTTGTCCCTTGTAAAATAATGGATTACGTTCTTCTTTTCCTTGAAATCGTGGGAGATACGAGCATCTTCAGGGAAATCTTCAAATAGCGAGAAATAGTACTCGGGCTGGTTTATTAACCTGATGACAGCACCGGACCTAATTCCCAGCTTTTTGCCTAAAGGTGTGCCAGAATATCCGAGACTCGCCATGTGACTAAACTAAACGCAAATCCAAATTTAGAAACAAAAAGCCACATCACTAAGAACTTCACTATCGAAATGACGAGTTAATTTCGGATTAAGGCGGCTTTCCTGAATTAGCAAACCATAATTCCCATTTTTGCAACGTTCAGCAGTGAGTAGGCGGTATTTTTGCGGCGTATTAAAAAGACCCGATGAATAAAACGATAATACTTGGTACCACGATCGCTGCAGCACTATTTGCATCCTGCAATAAAACAGACAATGAACCTGTGCAAACCGTTCCATACAACGGACTTTCTTCAACTACGAACTACCTTCAGACATTTAAGGGACCCGATAGCAATACATCCGTTGACTTCAGTGGACAAATGGTCCGCGTAAATATGATGAAAGAGATGGATGTATATATGAAAACATGGAATACGGCCTCGTTGGATGCATCGAAACTCAAGGACATGTTTGAGAATAGAAACAGTGCATTTTCCTCGAGTGAACTTAACGCTGAAACAGGTAAGACTATCGTATCTAAAACTGCGCAGTCGTTTTCAGCAAGTGATGCTGATGC